>NZ_KV799907.1:0-18489 GCF_001810105.1 Neisseria sp. HMSC068C04 | reverse complement strand
TGCACTTGAAATCCGAATCTAAGGCCGTCTGAAATTTCAGACGGCCTCTTTTTATATTGAAACCAATTAGATTTTTCTGGTTTTCAACCAAGCCCAAAGCAGCAGCAATACCACGAAGCTGAAATACAAAATACTCCACACCGGCAGGGCAACGCCGAATAGATAGTCCGGCTCGGCGCAGTTGCCAAAGCCGCGGACTATGGGTTCAAACCAATCGAACAAGGGCCAGTCGCGCAGGCGGAAGGTCCAGGGTGCGCCGCAAGAAGGGGCGGTGCCGGGCGGCAGGCTTTGCAGCCAAATTTGATAGGCAGCGACACCTGCGCCGTAAAGGGCTGGGGCGGCAATCAACAATGCCGAGAGCGAGCGGGCAAATTTGGAAGATTGAGAACTGAATGCCATAACAATGGCCAACAGCCCGACTGCCAATACGCACAAGCGTTGCAGGATACACAATACGCACGGGTTCATGCCCAAAACGTATTGGGAAATAAAGGAGCCGCAGGCGGCAAATATGGAGAGGATGACTAAAAATAAAACAGTCTTGCGGAAAAAGTTCATGACATAAAACCTTTCAGACGGCCTGGACGCAAAACAGCCGATCAATAATGTTTACTTTAACACAAAACGCATATGCTTTTTCTGGTTTGACGGTTTTTTGCGTATGTTTGTTGATGTTGCGTAACCATAAATATGGAAACAAAAATGTGTTCCATATCGAAAAGGCCGTCTGAAATATTCAGACGGCCTTTAGGGGAGAGACGTTTTATTTTTTCCCGTGAGATTTTTTGACATCTGCTTCAGTAATCGTACCGCCGCCATTATTAAAGGCGTTCATGATGTAAGTGGCAACGGCGGCAACATCGGCATCATTGATGGCGGTAGAAGGCATGAAGCCGTTGTAGGATTTGCCGTTTACTGTAATCGGGCCGTTGATGCCTTTGGTCATGCTTTGCAACAGGGTTTGCGGTTTTTTGTTGATATAGTCGGACTGGAATAAAGGCGGGAACATGGTACCCCGGCCTTCGCCTTTTTTGCCGTGGCAGGCGGCGCAGTTGGTTTCGTAAATCTTTTGTCCTTTGCTCATCAGCGCGGCATCAGCGGCAAAAGCAGTTGGGATGCTGAGTGCGGTCAGAAGGAGCAGGATAGGGCGGAGTGCAGTCATGATGTGTTCCTTTTTGAATGGTATTTTGATGGCCACACGCTTGGTTTGCGTTTTAATAGCTTGATGATAACGCTAAAGGCCGTCTGAAAGTGGATTTTTCAGACGGCCTTTGGTTTAGGTCAAATCCAGCCTTGCAGATTGGCCCGACTTAATTGTGCAAGTGCGGCAATCCAGTCGGCGGAATCGTTGAGGCAGGGGATGTAACGGTATTCTTTGCCGCCGGCGGCGTGGAATTGTTCGCGTCCCATAATGGCGATTTCTTCCATGGTTTCGAGGCAGTCGGCTAGGAAGCCGGGGCAGAATACGTCGAGTTTGGTTGTGCCTTGTTTCGGCAGCTGATCAAATAGGGCTTGCGTGCTGGGCTTGACCCATTGGGATTTGCCAAACTGGCTTTGGAAAGAAACAATGTATTCTTGTTCGGACAATCCCAATGCCTGCGCCAACAGCTTGGCGGTATGGTGGCACTCGTCAGGATAGGGGTCGCCGTCGTCGTGATGCTTTTGCGGAATACCGTGGAAACTCAACATCAGTTTTTTGCTGCGTCCGTTTTGAGCCCAATAGGCTTCAATATGCTGCTTCATGGCTTGAATATAGGCGGCATCGTCGTAGTAACGGGAGACGGTGCGGACGCTCATTTGGTTGCGTTGCAGCAATAATTCTTGAAACACTTTGTCCAAAGCCGCGCCGGTAGAAGAGCCGGCATATTGCGGATAGAGCGGAATGACCAGCAATTTGCCCACGCCTTGAGCTTTGAGTTCTGCCAAAACGTCGGCAACGCTTGGGTTGCCGTAAGTCATGGCATGACGGACGATGACATCGGGCAAATGTTTGGCCAAGGCTTCTGCTTGGCGGTGTGTGTAAACCTCAAGCGGTGAACCTTCTTTAAACCAAACTTTTTCATAGGCGTGCGCACTTTTTTTCGGGCGAAAAGTCAATACCAAGCCGCGCAATATCGGTTGCCATAAGAGCTTGGGCAGTTCGACAACACGTTGATCGGACAAAAATTCTTTCAAGTAAGGCTTGACTGCGGCAGCCGTAGGCGCGTCAGGCGTGCCGAGGTTGAGCAGCAGGACGGCGGTACGGTTTTGTGCAGTGTAGGCTAAGGGCGGTTCGGTATGGAAACGGGACATGATTGTGCTTTATTAATTAAGAAAATTGAGGCCGTCTGAAAAGCAGTTTGAATCTAAACCTGATTTCAGACGGCCTTTAAAAGGATTAATCCACACCGCGGGCGCGGTTTTCATGGAATTGCGCCTGCCAATCGGCAAATTTGCCTTGTTCGATGGCTTCGCGCATTTCTGCCATGATGACTTGGTAGAAGTGCAGATTGTGTATGGTGTTGAGCTGTGCGCCCAAGATTTCGCCGACACGGTGCAGATGGTGCAGGTAGGAGCGGCTGAAATTCTGACAGGCGTAGCAGGTACAGCTTTCATCAATCGGACGCTTGTCGAGTTTGTGTTTGGCGTTTTTGATTTTCAAATCGCCAAAACGGGTAAACAGCCAGCCGTTACGCGCATTGCGGGTAGGCATGACGCAGTCGAACATATCCACGCCGTGTGCCACGCCGTACACCAAGTCTTCAGGCGTGCCGACGCCCATCAAATAATGAGGTTTGTGTTCTGGCAGGATAGGGCCGACAGCACGCAACATACGGTACATTTCGGGCTTAGGTTCGCCAACCGACAAGCCGCCGATGGCTAAGCCGGGGAAGTCGAGTTCTTCCAAACCTTTCAGCGATTCTTCACGCAAATCTTCATACATCGCGCCTTGTACAATGCCAAACAGGGCATTCGGGTTTTTCAGGTCTTCAAAAGCCTTTTTGCTGCGTTCCGCCCAGCGCAGGCTCATTTGCAGCGATTTTTGCGCTTGGCTGTGCGTTGCTTCACCAGGGGTGCACTCGTCCAACTGCATCACGATGTCGGAATTCAATACGGTTTGGATTTTCATCGACACTTCGGGCGAGAGGAACAGTTTGTCGCCGTTGATTGGGCTTTGGAATGTGCAGCCTTCTTCGGTCAGCTTGCGCATGTCGGACAACGAGAATACTTGGAAACCGCCCGAGTCGGTCAAAATCGGCTTGCCCCAACCTATAAATTCGTGCAGGCCGCCGAATTGTTCGATGACTTCCAAACCGGGGCGCAGCCACAGATGGTAAGTGTTGCCTAAGATGATTTGCGCTTTGATGTCATGCAGGTTTTGCGGGTTCATCGCTTTGACCGAACCGTAAGTGCCGACCGGCATAAATACCGGCGTTTCGATTTTGCCGTGGTTCAGTTCCAAAGTGCCGCGTCGGGCATGACCGTCTTTTTTGTGTAAGGTAAATTTGAGCATGGTAATAATAGATTGGACGTTCGCGTGTGTGCGAAATGAAAGGGCAGATTATAAAGGATTTTTCGTTGGTTGACGGCTGGATTTTATCTTTGTCAAAACAATGTTTCAGACGGCCTGAATAATAGAGGAAATAAAAAATGAGGTATAAATCAAACAAAAATATTCAGGCCGTCTGAAAAGTATTTACGAATGCTTGCAAAAGGGAACACGCTTCGTTACAATAAGCGCCTTAGATGAAGGCACATAGCTCAGTTGGTTAGAGCACCACCTTGACATGGTGGGGGTCGTTGGTTCGAGTCCAATTGTGCCTACCAAATTTCCATAACGGCTTTATGCCGTTATTTTTTAATGTTTTGGAGCTTTCTGATGTTGAACATTACCTTGCCGGACGGTTCGGTCCGCCAATATGAATCACCCGTTACCGTGGCGCAAATTGCAGCGTCTATCGGTGCAGGTTTGGCAAAGGCAACGGTAGCGGGCAAGGTTAACGGTAAATTGGTGGATGCTTGCGATCCGATTACCGAAGATGCCCATGTTCAAATCATTACGCCTAAAGACAAAGAAGGCGTGGAAATTATCCGCCACTCCTCCGCGCACTTGGTTGGTCATGCGGTCAAGCAGCTCTACCCAGATGCAAAAATGGTTATCGGCCCGGTGATTGAAGACGGGTTCTATTATGATATCGCAACTGAAAAACCATTTACGCCTGATGATGTGGCCGCTATCGAAGCGCGCATGAAAGAGTTGATTGCACAAGACTATGACGTTATTAAAGTGATGACGCCCCGTGCAGAAAGCATCAAAATTTTCCAAGATCGCGGCGAAGAGTACAAATTGCGTCTGATTGAAGACATGCCTGAAGTGGAAGCAATGGGTATGTATCACCATCAAGAATACGTCGATATGTGCCGCGGTCCTCACGTTCCCAATACCCGTTTCTTGAAAAACTTCAAGCTGACCAAGCTGGCAGGCGCATACTGGCGCGGCGACAGCAATAATGAAATGTTGCAACGTATTTACGGTACGGCTTGGGCAAGTAAAGACGAATTGAAAGCCTATATCCAACGCATCGAGGAAGCGGAAAAACGCGACCACCGTAAGCTGGGTAAACAATTGGATTTGTTCCACCTGCAAGATGAAGCGCCGGGTATGGTGTTCTGGCATCCTAAAGGCTGGGCTTTGTGGCAAGTGATTGAGCAGCATATGCGCAAAGAGCTGAATGCTGCCGGTTATAAAGAGGTTAAAACGCCTCAGATTATGGATAAAACCTTCTGGGAAAAATCCGGCCACTGGGAAAACTATAAAGACAATATGTTCGTGACCAGTTCAGAAAAACGCGAATACGCGGTTAAACCGATGAACTGTCCGGGTCATGTGCAAATTTTTAATAACGGTTTGCGCTCATATCGCGATTTGCCAATGCGTTTGGCCGAGTTCGGTTCTTGCCACCGCAATGAACCAAGCGGTGCATTGCATGGTCTGATGCGTGTTCGCGGTTTTGTGCAGGATGATGCGCATATCTTCTGTACCGAAGATCAAATCGTTGATGAAGCACGTGCATTCAATGAATTGCTGGTTCGCATTTACAAACAATTCGGCTTTCATGATGTTGCCGTGAAGTTGTCCCTCCGCCCTGAACAACGTGCAGGTTCTGACGAAGTTTGGGATAAAGCAGAACAAGGTCTGCGCGATGCATTGACCGCTTGCGGCGTAGAGTGGGAAGAGTTGCCTGGCGAAGGCGCATTCTATGGTCCTAAGATTGAGTACCATGTCAAAGATGCCTTGGGTCGCTCTTGGCAGTGCGGTACCCTGCAGTTGGACTTTGTATTGCCGGAGCGTTTGAATGCCGAATATGTAACTGAAAACAACGACCGTGCGCGTCCTGTAATGTTGCACCGTGCTATTTTGGGTTCATTGGAGCGCTTCATCGGTATTTTGATTGAAAATCATGCAGGCTCATTCCCATTGTGGCTTGCGCCGGTTCAAATGGTGATTATGAATATCACCGAGAACCAAGCAGATTATTGTCGCGAAGTGGCTGCCAAATTGCAGGCGGCAGGCTTCCGTGTCGAATTGGATTTGCGTAACGAAAAAATTGGTTACAAAATCCGCGATAACAGCCAATACCGTTTCCCTTATCAAATCGTTGTCGGCGATAAAGAGAAACAAGAAAACAAAGTTGCGGTACGCCGCAAAGCAGAAGACTTGGGTTCTTTGAATGTAGATGATTTTATTGCGCAATTGCAGCAAGAAATCACTGACGCCCTCGTCAATCATTAATTTTTATAGGAGTATTCATCATCGCTCAAGAACGCGAAGCACGAATCAATGGTGAAATTACCGCCAAAGAAGTGCGATTAATCAGTGAGTCAGGCGATCAGCTTGGTGTCGTTTCAGTTCGTGAAGCTCTGGCTATGGCCGAAGAGCAAGATGTCGATTTGGTAGAAATTTCCCCGACTGCCAAACCGCCCGTATGCAAACTGATGGATTACGGTAAATACAAATACCAACAAGCCAAGAAGCGCGACGAAGCCAAGAAAAACCAAAAGCAGGTACAAATCAAGGAAATTAAATTCCGTCCGGGTACTGATGAAGGCGACTATCAAATCAAGATGCGCAACATCAACCGCTTCCTCGCCGATGGTGACAAAGTCAAAGTGACATTGCGTTTCCGCGGTCGTGAGATGGCCCACCAACAATTGGGCGCCCAACTGCTTGAACGCGTAAAAGAAGAGTTGGCTGAAGTGGCACAAATCGAGTCCTTCCCTAAAATGGAAGGCCGCCAAATGGTGATGATGATTGCGCCTAAGAAAAAATAAAGCTATAATGCAAGGCTTATTTCGATTGCCGCTCGGAATAAGGTTTAATTAGCGGCAAAAACCGTGGTATTTTGGGTTCCAAGTGTTTGAATTTATTTCAAAACCCCTTATACCTTATCTAATAACGAATGGAGTTTTCCAATGCCTAAAATGAAAACCAAGTCTAGCGCGAAAAAACGCTTTAAAGTACTGGGTAACGGTGGTGTAAAACGCGGTCATGCGTTCAAAAGTCATATCCTGACCAAAAAAACCACTAAAACTAAACGTCAATTGCGCGGCACCGCTATGGTGGATTCACGCGATTTGGCTTCTGTTGCTAAAATGTTGCCCTACGCTTAAGGAGTTTAGAATATGCCACGCGTAAAACGCGGTGTTACCGCTCGTGCTCGTCACCAAAAAGTCTTCGCGTTAGCCAAAGGCTACCGCGGTCGTCGTAAAAACGTTTACCGTGTTGCCAAACAAGCGGTAATGAAAGCCGGTCAATACGCATACCGTGACCGTCGCCAACGCAAACGTCAATTCCGTCAACTGTGGATCGTTCGTATCAACGCAGGTGCCCGTGAAAATGGTCTGTCTTACAGCAAATTCATGAACGGCCTGAAACGCGCTGCTATCGAAATCGACCGCAAAGTATTGGCTGATTTGGCTGTATTCGACAAAGCTGCATTTGCACAATTAGTTGAAAAAGCTAAAGCTGCTTTGGCTGCTTAATTCGATAAGATTATTTGAAAAGGAAGCTTATGCTTCCTTTTTTCTTTTCTTAAAGAAATCCTATGTAGTTGATTTTCTTTCTTTAAACTCTATTTTTTTATACTAATTTGCGATAAAATAGGCCCCTCTTATCAAACGGATTGGCCGCAGTAAGATAAAAGGCCGTCTGAACGGGTTTGCAATCAAATCCAACAGACGGCTTTGTTGTTTCAGACGGCCTGCCATCAACAAACAGACGATAAACCACTATGGAAAATGTAAACCGTATCGTTGCAGAAGGTATTGCCGCTATTGAAGCCGCGCAAGACTTCAATGCCTTAGAACAAATTAAAGCACGCTATCTTGGTAAAACCGGCGAATTGACCGGACTTTTGAAAACTTTGGGTCAAATGTCTCCTGAAGAGCGTAAAACCATAGGCGCACACATCAACGAATGCAAAAATCAGTTTCAGACGGCCTTTAATAGCAAGCGCGATGCCCTGAATGAAGCCAAGCTGCAAGCCCAATTGGCTGCAGAAGCCTTAGATATTACTTTGCCGGGCCGTGCGCAAGAACATGGCGGTTTGCATCCAGTCACTTTAACTTTGCAACGTGTGGTCGAGCTGTTTCACGGTATGGGTTTTGAAGTGGCAGACGGCCCTGAAATCGAAGACGATTTCCATAATTTCCAAGCCTTGAATATTCCTGCAAATCACCCTGCACGTGCGATGCAAGATACTTTCTACGTTGAAAACGGCGACGTTTTGCGCACACACACTTCGCCTATTCAAATCCGCTATATGCTCGACAAAAAAGAGCCGCCTATCCGCATTATTGCTCCCGGTCGCGTTTACCGCGTGGACAGTGACGCTACTCACTCGCCTATGTTCCATCAGGCCGAAGGTTTGTGGGTAGAAGAGGGAGTAACTTTTGCCGACTTGAAAGCAGTGTTCACTGACTTTATCCGTCGCTTCTTTGAACGCGATGACCTGCAAGTACGTTTCCGTCCGTCTTTCTTCCCATTTACCGAGCCTTCTGCTGAAATCGACATTATGGGTGAAAACGGCAAATGGCTGGAAGTAGGCGGTTGCGGTATGGTACATCCTAACGTGTTGAAAAATGTGAATATTGATCCTGAGAAATATACCGGTTTCGCTTTTGGTATCGGTCTCGACCGCTTCGCTATGCTGCGTTACAACGTGAACGACTTGCGCTTGTTCTTCGATAATGATTTGAACTTTTTGAAGCAGTTTAAATAAATTTCAAATAATCCCAATGGATAAATTAACCCCAGAGCAGCGCAAAAAATGTATGCGTGCCAACAAAAGTAAAGGGACGAAACCTGAGCTTGCATTGGCAAAGGCGATGTGGGCTTTAGGGCTTAGGTATCGGAAAAATAGCGGAAGCATTTTTGGGAAACCTGATTTTTCGTTTAAAAAATATAAAGTTGCCGTATTTGTCGATGGAGAATTCTGGCACGGTAAGGATTGGGAACAGAAAAAAGCGGAAATAAAGGGAAATCGTGAGTTTTGGATTGCCAAAATTGAGCGCAATATCCAAAGGGATATAGAAGTAACAGGCCGTCTGAAAGTCGAGGGCTGGACGGTTTTACGTTTTTGGAGTAACGATGTCGTTAAAGATACAACCAGCTGTGCAGAAAAAGTCAAAGAAATCATCCGAGCAAGAAGAATTGATTTACAAAAACGAAATTAAGGGTAGTAATCAAGGCGAATACTTGGAAGAAAAAGCAGCTCAATACTGCCTTTTTGAAAACAGTGGTACTTTTCAGACGGCCTTGAAGCCCAAATTTACCTTTATCGATTTGTTTGCAGGTATCGGAGGTTTCCGCATAGCGATGCAGAACTTGGGCGGAAAATGTGTGATCTCGAGCGAGTGGGACGAGAAAGCCAAACAGACGTATGAAGCCAATTTCGGGGAAGTACCGTTTGGTGATATTACTCTGGAAGAAACCAAACAATACATCCCGAAGCAATTTGATGTGCTGTGTGGGTTTTCCTTATCAAAATGAAAGATGTTAAAAGCATGAGGCTTTCTGATTATATTTTAAACAATAAAATAAATATAAATAATTTATCTGATAACCAGGTACAGGAAATCACTAACCATTTTTCTTCAGAAATAGATGATTGGTTATTGGCAAGTGGGAAGGAGTTAAAGGATTATGATGTTTATCTATACAAATTAGTATTAGGTGGACAACAATATGTTCAGGGAATAAGAAAATCCGTATTGTATGATTTCCTTATGGCAAATCAGAAAGATAGTTAATAAAAATGAAAAAATGGACTAGAGAGGAAACTCTGGTTGCCCTTTATCTTTATTACATCATTCCTTTTCAAAAGGTTAGTAAGGACAATCCTATTATTCAAGAATATGCGTCAATACTAGGCAGGACACCGTCCGCACTCGGTATGAAGATAGGAAATTTAGGCCGTTTAGATCCTACGCTGAAAGTCAAAAATATTTCGGGATTAAGTAATGGCAGCAAAATGGATGTTGTTGTATGGAACGAGTTTTCAGAACATTGGGAGCAACTTAATAAGGAATTTGAGGAAGTTATTTCTCAATATCGATCAAATGGTGATAATAGCAATATTGAAATAGAACCACCTGAGATTCCAAAGGGAAGGGAAAGGTTTGCAAGAATATCAGTACGCGTCAATCAGGGCTTTTTCCGTTCCAGTGTTTTGGCAGCATACAACAATCAATGTTGTATTACTGGATTAAAACAACCCGAATTGTTAGTTGCGAGTCATATCAAACCCTGGAGGGAAGATGAGGATAACCGTTTAAACCCAAGGAATGGGTTATGTTTGAATGCGTTACATGACAAAGCTTTTGACAGGGGATTGTTAGGAATAGATGAAAATTTCAAAATTATATTTTCTCCACTGCTGTCAAAGGCTGAAGGCTTCGATGATTTATTTAAACCATATGAAAATCAGATGATAAGACTGCCTGAAAGGCTAAACCCAAGTCTGGAATTTTTAAAATTTCATAGAGAAAATATTTTTCAGGGTTGAGTAAATATCAACATTAACCAGAATTCTAAAACAGACCGTCCGAATGAAAATTGATAAAACAAAAGTTAATTAATTGATTGAGAAAATAATATGCAATTTCCTTACTCATGGCTGAAAACCCAAGCCAATCCTGATCTTTCTGCCGATAAACTGGAACATCTTTTGACCATGGCCGGTTTGGAAGTGGAAGAAATCGATACTGCCGCCCCTGCTTTCAGTGGCGTGGTTGTTGCCGAAGTAAAATCTGTTGAAAAGCATCCTGATGCAGACCGTTTGAACGTTACCCAAGTTGATGCCGGTACGGGCGAGTTGGTTCAGATTGTTTGTGGTGCGCCGAATGTTAAGCCTGGTATTAAAGTGCCGTGTTCTTTGCCGGGTGCCGTTTTGCCGGGCAATTTCAAAATTAAGCCGACTAAAATGCGCGGCGTACCATCAAACGGTATGCTGTGTTCGACCAATGAACTGGGTTTGCCTGATGATGGTGTAGACGGTCTGCACATTCTGCCTGAAGATGCGCCTGTCGGTGCCAATATCCGCGAATACTTGGATTTGGACGATACGCTGTTTACGTTGAAAATTACACCTAACCGCGCTGATTGTTTGAGTGTTAAGGGTATTGCGCGTGAGGTTTCTGCGTTGACTCAATGTACGTTTACGCCTGTTGAAATTCAGACGGCCTCTATCGGCAGTGAGAAAAAACAGGCTGTCCGTATTGATGCACCGGCCGACTGTGGCCGTTTTATCAGTCGCGTTATTGAAAATGTTAATGCGAAAGCGGCTACTCCCGATTGGATGAAACAACGTTTGGAGCGCAGCGGTATCCGCAGCATTTCCGCATTGGTGGACATCGGCAACTATGTGATGCTGGAAATCGGTCAGCCTATGCATGTTTTCGATGCTGACAAGCTGTCAGGCAGTTTGATTGTCCGCCGTGCTCAAAATGGAGAGACTTTGGCGTGTCTGAACGAGAAGACGGTTACTTTGGCTGATAATACACTGGTGGTCGCTGATGAAAAAGGTGCGTTGAGCTTGGCCGGCTTGATGGGCGGCGAGGCAAGCGCGGTTTCTGATGAGACGCAAAATATTGTGTTGGAAGCTGCTTGGTTTGCTCCGGAGATTATTGCCGGTAAATCCCGTCAATACGGTTTTGGCTCGGATTCTTCTTTCCGTTTTGAGCGTGGCGTGGATTACCGCTTGCAAGCTGATGCCATTGAGCGTGCCACTGAATTGGTGGTACAGATTTGCGGTGGTACAGCCGGTGAAATGGTTGAAGCACAAGGCAAATTGCCTGAGGCAAAACAGGTTGAATTGCGTTTAGGCCGTCTGAAAACGGTATTGGGCGTTGAAATCCCTGCCGAGCAAGTCGAAATTATCTTGCAACACTTGGGTTTGCAGCCTGAGAAAACCGCAGAAGGCTTCCGTGTTACTTCTCCTAGCTTCCGTTTCGATATTGAAATCGAAGCCGATTTGATTGAAGAAATCGGCCGTGTTTACGGTTATGAAAATATTCCTGACGACTATACTTCAGGCCGTCTGAAAATGTTGGCTTTGCCTGAAACCAAACGCCCGCGTTTTGCAGTTTATAACGAAATGGCGGCACGCGGTTACCGTGAAGTGGTCAGCTATGCGTTTGTGGATGAGCAATGGGAGCAAGACTTTGCTGCCAATACCAATCCTATCCGCCTGCAAAATCCGTTGGCGGCGCAGTATGCAGTCATGCGTTCTACGCTTATCGGCGGTTTGGTGGAAGTTTTGCAAAACAATTTGAACCGTAAGCAAAACCGTGTACGCGTATTTGAGATTGCCCGTGTGTTCAGCAAAGATTCGGCTGATCAATTTGTTCAAAACGAACGTATCGGCGGTTTGTGGTATGGCTCTGTGCTGCCTGAGCAATGGGGCGAGAAAACACGTAACGTAGATTTCTACGATATGAAAGCCGATGTTGAGAGCCTTTTGAAAAACAAGGAAGTATCCTTTGTTAAGACCGAACATCCGGCATTGCATCCTGGTCGTGCCGCCAATATCGTTTCAGACGGCCGAGTAATTGGTTTTGTTGGCGAGTTGCATCCGAAATGGCTGCAAAAATATGATTTGCCGCAAGCGCCGCTGGTATTTGAAATCGATATGGATGCGGTATTGGGTCGTGAGAAAACCCGTTATCAGTCTGTATCCAAATTCCAACCTGCACGCCGAGATTTGGCATTTGTAATGCCTGAGGCTGTAACGCATGATGATTTGTTAAATGCCCTGAAAGCGGCAGCGAACAAGCTGGTTCAAGAAATCAGTGTGTTTGACGTTTACCGCGGTACGGGCGTGCCTGAAGGCATGAAGAGCGTTGCCGTCAAAATCATTTTGCAAGATATGGAAAATACGCTGACAGATGAAGTCATCGAGCCTTTGGTTGCAAAAATGATTAAAGCGGCAGCCGAAAAAGACGCACAGCTTCGCGCTTAACATAAGACAAAAGTTGTCGCCAAAAATCGCCAATAATATTTGATTTTTGGGTGAGGACTTGATTTTTAAAAGAATTTTGGTAATAATTGCACCAGTTTGAATGAAGGTAAACACATGACACTAACTAAAGCAGAATTGGCTGATATTTTGGTCGACAAAGTCAGCAACGTCACCAAGAATGATGCCAAAGAAATCGTCGAGCTCTTTTTTGAAGAAATCCGCAGCACTTTGGCGCGTGGTGAAGAAATTAAAATTTCCGGTTTCGGTAATTTCCAATTGCGCGACAAACCTCAACGCCCTGGCCGTAACCCTAAAACAGGCGAAGAAGTGCCGATTACCGCACGCCGTGTGGTAACTTTCCATGCCAGCCAAAAACTCAAAGGCATGGTGGAGCATTACTATGACAAACAACAATAATCCGGTTATTCCTGCCAAGCGTTATTTTACGTTGGATGAGATGTGCCAATTGGTGCAAATCAGCCCGGCTCAGTTTGCACAATGGCAACATGAAAATAATGTTGTAATTGGATACGGTGGCGATCGATATACGCGCTCAGATGTAGTTAAGTTGTTGAAACTGAAAGATACGTTTGAACCATATATCGATACGTTCAGCCGTGGCGCTTTGGATGCAAACGGCAATCCTGCCGCCAATGCAGAAGAAGTCCGCCATGGTCTGATGCAGATTTTGTCTGATTTGGAGCGTCATCTTGGTTCTGAACAACAAAATCACCATGTCGAGCTATAATCGATAAGGAAATTCTGATCAAAAGTGCGAAGGCATACAAAGATTTGCATAATTGATTCTAATAAAGGCTGTTTGAATGATTTTCAGACGGCCTTTATTGTTTTATATTGCTTTCAAAATATCAGAATCTTGATTGCAAATGATTCTATGAAATAGCCGTAAATGTTATACTTAGCATCTTGTTTGCCGATTGGGAAGAAACAGTCATTAGATAATGCGGATAGATGCCGCCTTTTCATGGCAGACTGAGGTTTTTAAAACAATGTAACGGTAGAATAAATAGGCTACCGGACAACATTCAAATCGATGAAATGGATAGCAGAAAATGAGCAGAATCCAACAAACTTTCTCAGCGCTCAATGGCGCAAAAGCACTGATTCCTTATATTACGGTGGGTGATCCCAGCCTTGAGACAACCTTGGCATTGATGCATAGCCTGGTGGCTAATGGTGCTGATATTTTGGAACTGGGTGTGCCGTTTTCTGACCCGATGGCAGATGGCCCGACTATTCAACGTGCGGCTGAAAGGGCGTTGGCAAATCAAGTTTCCTTGCACGACGTATTGGAAACAGTACGTTTGTTCCGCCAAACCAATGATAAAACGCCGGTTGTGTTAATGGGTTACTTGAACCCAGTACATAAAATGGGTTATCAGGCGTTTGCACAAGCGGCTGCTGAAGCAGGTGTAGATGGCGTGTTGACCGTGGATTCTCCAGTAGAGACCATCGCGCCTTTGTATGAGTCGCTGAAAGCGCAAGGTATTGATTGCATTTTCCTTATTGCACCAACGACAACTGAGGAGCGTATTCAAACGATTGCCAAAGTAGCCGGCGGTTTTGTGTATTATGTATCGCTCAAAGGTGTAACCGGTGCGGCAAGTTTGGATACTGAAGAAGTTTCGCGTAAAATAGAGCTTTTGCGCAAATATATTGATATTCCGATTGGAGTCGGCTTCGGCATCAATAATGCGGAAAGTGCGCGTAAGATTGGTGCGGTGGCGGATGCCGTTATTGTCGGCAGCCGTATCGTCAAAGAGATTGAAAGCCACGCAGGTAGCGAGGCTGAAGCAGTAGGCGCGTTGGTTAAAGAGTTGAAAGACGCGATTCGCTAAATTTTTCCATTCCATTGTTTCAGAGGGCCTTATGTTCAACTGGCCGTCTGAATTCTGAATCCTAAGGAGTCATTCATGAGCTGGCTAGATAAAATTCTTCCTCCGAAAATTAAAAACCGAAGCAGTTCGTCCAGCGTCCCTGAAGGTCTGTGGCACAAATGTCCGTCTTGTTCGGCAACGGTTTACTCAACCGAGTTGAAACAAAACAGCGAAGTCTGCCCAAAATGTAATCATCACAATCCGCTTTCTGCGCGCGAACGTTTGGACCTGCTTTTGGATGAAGAAGGTCGTGAAGAGATTGCAGCCAATATTAAACCGACAGACCCGCTGAAATTTAAAGACAGCAAAAAATATCCGGACCGCCTCACTGCTGCGCGCAAAGCAACCGGTGAAGACGATGCTTTGGTCGTTATGAGAGGCACCATGAATGGCCTGCCTGTCGTGGTGGCTGCTTTTGAATTCCGCTTTATCGGCGGCTCCATGGGTTCGGTAGTGGGTGAGCGTTTCGTGCAGGGTGTTCGCCGTGCTGTTGCAGATAATTGTTCGTTTATTTGTGTGGCGGCTTCCGGGGGTGCGCGTATGCAGGAGGGTTTGAACTCTTTGATGCAGATGACGAAAACCAGCGCGGCTTTGCATTTGCTGACTGAAAAACGTCTGCCGTTTATTTCCGTATTGACCGACCCGACCATGGGCGGCGTATCTGCCAGCTTTGCCTTCTTGGGCGATGTAGTTTTGGCAGAACCGAATGCTCTGATTGGTTTTGCAGGTCCGCGCGTTATCGAGCAGACTGTACGCGAAACCTTACCGGAAGGTTTCCAACGTGCAGAATTCTTGTTGGAGAAGGGTGCAATCGACCAAATCGTCGATCGCCGTTCCATGAAAAAACGTATTAGCGATTTGATTACTTTGTTACGTCATGAAGGTAAAGTAACCGCTGCTTGATGAGCACAATAAGAAAGGCCGTCTGAAAATAATTTTTCAGACGGCCTTTTTGATTATTGATGATTAAGCAGTCAATGCGGCTTTCAAAACCTTGTTGACTTCGCCCATGTCGGCTTTGCCGGCCAGACGGGTTTTCAGTACGCCCATGACTTTACCCATATCGGCCATGCCTGATGCACCGGTTTCTGCAATGGCTGCTTCAACGACAGTCTTGATTTCTTCTGCGGACATCATTTGCGGCAGGTAGCGGTTGAGGATTTCGATTTCCGCATTTTCTTTGTCAGCCAAATCTTGACGGCCGGCTTCGGTATAGATTTTGGCGCTGTCTTTGCGCTGTTTCACCATTTTGGTCAGGATAGAGATGACTTTTGCGTCATCAGCTTCAGTGCGCTCATCTACTTCAAATTGTTTGATGGCGGCATTAATCAGGCGGATGGTGCTTAAAGACACTTGGTCTTTGGCACGCATGGCGGTTTTCATGTCTTCGGTTAATTGTGTTTTTAGGCTCATAATGTTCTCACTTTATATAAAAAGATGCCGTCTGAAAAACAAAACACACCGCAAAGCTGCCCTTGCGGTGTGTCGTTTATCACAGGGCAGGCCTGTAATTAGTACATTTTAGGAGGCAGTTGTTGGCTGCGCAGACGTTTTTGCAGACGTTTAGCTGCAGCAGCTTTTTTGCGTTTGCGTTCGGTAGTTGGTTTTTCGTACGCTTCACGGGCGCGCAGTTCGGTCAACAGACCGGTTTTTTCTACGGCACGTTTGAAACGACGCATGGCAACTTCAAATGGTTCATTCTCTTTAACACGAATAGCAGGCATTTTATTTCCTTTAAATTTTGTTCAATCAAACCGTTTTAAGAAATAGAGGACGGTTTGTCATAATAGGGGAGTTGTTGTATCGCTGGTTTGCCTAGGGCAGGGCGGGATACGCGCCGTGATGTAAACATCACCTCCTAACAAGTCGGCTTTTGCCGTGCAAGTGACCTTTTCGGTCAGAAACAATCGGGCGATTATCTTATAAACCTGATAGTCTGTCAAGATTGCAGGCCGTCTGAACGTTTGATTCTGTCTCACTTTTCAGACGGCCTATCGGGCATTAATAGCGGCCGGGAACCGTACCCATGCGTTGTTTCAACGAAGTTTGCGGTTCGTTGAACAATGACGCGTAATAAGTCGCGTTGGTCATGACTTTTTTCACGTAATCACGGGTTTCGGTGAATGGGATGGTCTCGGCATAGATGGCACCTTCCAAAGGCGAAGAAGCCTGCCAGTTGCGGGCGCGGCCTGGGCCGGCGTTGTAGCCTGCGGTGGCCATTACTTCGTTATTTTGCAGGCGGCGTTTGGCATCTGCCATGTACCAAGTACCCATGCGGATGTTGCCGTCCATGGTGTAGAGTTCGCTGCTGCTCATGCCGATTTTACCGGCGATTTCGCGGGCGGTTGCAGGCATGACCTGCATCAGGCCTTGTGCGCCGACGCTGGATTGCGCGCCCATGACAAAGCGGCTCTCTTGGCGAATCAAACCGTAAACCCATGCAGGGTCAACGCCTGCCTGTGCGGCATAGCGAACGGTCAGGTCTTTAAACGGAGAGAGGTAGCGCAGTTTGTAGTTGAGTTTGTGGTCGGTACGGTCTGCGCTGTTGATTGCCATGTCGTAGAACTGGTTGTCAAAAGCGACTTGTGCGGCAGTCAGCAGGTTGTCTTCGTTGAAGTCGCGGGTGGCAAAACGCCATTCTGCCTGTGCCTGACGGCGCATTTTGGAGTCGCCGTTGCTTTGGCTGTTTTTAAACAGAACCAATGCGCGTTTGATGGCGCCGTCTTCGCTCATGCGGCGGACGTCTTTGGCATCGGCATCGGAAACGTTGTTGCGCGTATTGATGCGGTGGCCCAATTCTTCACCTGCCATTACGGCGTAGAAGTTGCGGCCGGAAGCGGCGGCTTTTTCGTACATTTCTTTGGCTTGGCTGCTTTTGCCTTGTGCGGCAAAGCTGCGGCCCAGCCAATATTGCCATGTCGGGTCTTTTTGCAGTTTTTCAGGCATATGCTGGATCACGCTTGCCAATTCGTCCCAACGTTGCAGGCGCAAAGCGGCGCGTGCGTACCATTCCAATTGTTCGTCGGTCAGTTGCTTGCGGTCGGAAACGCGACTGTAGTAGCTCAAAGCAGTCGGCATGTTTTGGCTTTGTGCATGGTAGTGGCCCAGTACGCCCCATGCGAAGCTGCGTTGTTCGCGGCTGAGGCCGGATTCCATGTCGGACAGGGTGGTGGCGGCAGAAGCAGATTTGCGTGCATCTTTGCCGATCACGCTCAATAGGCTGTATTCGGTCGCACCTTGCGCGCCACCTTCAAAGGGGCTGCCCAATGCGGCGGCGAGGTTGCGTGCATCTGTGGTTTGGCTGTTGCTCAACAAGCCGCGCACGCGACGCCATGCGTCGTTGGTGTTCAGACGGCCTGAAGCTGCCGCGCTTTCAACCAAGCGGGTACAGCCGGCAGGCAGTTTGCCGGTAACGCGAACCAGCTCGGCGGCTTTGCTGTAATTGCCGCTGCTCAAATCGGCATAACATTGCACTTCTTGCGCGACGCCGGCAGCGTTCAATTTGCTGAATTCTTGACGGAACAAATCCCATTGGCCGCGCGCGCCCAAGGTTTTCAGCCATTCGTTGCGGACGTTTTCAGCCATTGCGCTGTCGCTGGCTTGGGATAAAAATTGTTGTACCCAAGCATCGTCGCCGCGTTTGGCGGCATCGATGGCGCTTTGGTATTGGCTGTAATCGGACAGGATTTTGGATTCGCTGTCGGCGCGGCGTGAAGGAATAGAAGTGGATTTAGGCTGAACGACGGTTTCGGTTTTAGAAGCAGTCGGTGTGTTTTGGGTGGCGCACGCCGATAAAACAGCGGAGGTAATCAAGCTGAGAGAGAGAGGGAAAAGACGTTGAACGTTCATTGGATACCGTGTCGTTTTTAGAATCAAAATAACTGCTTATTTTAAATGATTTATGCGGAATAACCGAATTACAAACCGATATTTACATTTTTAAAGCCCAGAAATGACTAAGGCCGTCTGAAATATGAAACACTTTTGAGGTATTCCTATTTCAGACGGCCTTGGATTCGGATTTCAAGTGCAACACTAGAGTATCAGTGGTTGGAAGAGATTCAAGAATAAAACACTTGGCGTTTCGTAGC
>NZ_KV799906.1:0-10499 GCF_001810105.1 Neisseria sp. HMSC068C04 | reverse complement strand
TTTTGGGGAATTTTGCAAAGGTCTCGGCCTTTTTGTGGCTTATCTTGTTATGGTTGATTGTTTAGAAGGGGATTAACTGAATAAACCTTTAAACCACAACACAATCGCGTCCCACATACGGCGCAACCAGCTGCCTTCTTCCACGCCGGTCAGGGCGACGACGTCTTTTTCGGCAATGATTTTGCCGTCTTTCATGACTTTCAGCTTGCCCAATACTTGGCCTTTTTCAATCGGGGCGAGGACGGGCTGAAGCGTTTCTAAGATTGGTTTGACGTTTTTGCCGGTATCGTGGGGAATGGTAATGTAAACATCGTCCAAGAAACCGATGTCTACGGCTTTGGTGCTGCCTTTGTAAACTTTGACTTGGGAAATCACTTCTCCGCCGTTGTACAGCTTAGGCGTATCAAATGCCTGCAATGACCAGTTGAGCAGTTTGCTGCTTTCACTGGCGCGTGCTTCGGTGGATTCGGCACCGGCAAGGATAGAAACAATACGGCGGTTGTTGCGTTTGCTGGAAGCGGCGAGATGGTAGCCTGCGCCTTCAGAATAGCCGGTTTTCAAACCGTCGATACTGCTGTCTCGATAGAGCAGGAGATTGCGGTTGGGCTGCTCGATATTATTGTATTTGAAAGATTTGTTTGCAAATAAGGGATAATATTTCGGATAATCATTAATGAGCGCGGTGGCCAAGATGGCAAGGTCGCCAACGGTTGAAACATGGCCGTTAGAAGAAATACCGGTCGGGTTGTTGAAGTGGGTGTGCTTCATGCCCAAGCGTTTGGCTTCTTCGTTCATTTGTTTGACGAATTCGTCGATAGAGCCGTTGCCAATGGCTTCGGCAAGGGTAATGGCGGCATCGTTGGCCGATTGGATGGTTGTACCCTTAATCAAATCGCTGACGCTGACAGGAACTTTGGGGTCGAGGAACATGCGTGAACCTTCGACTTTCCAGCCGACGTTTGAAACTGTCAGCATTTGATCTGCTTGGAGCGTACCGTTTTCCAGTGCTTTAAAGGCAAGGTAGGCGGTCATCATTTGCGTCAATGCGGCAGGCTCGATAGGCGTGTCGGCATTGTTGGATGCCAAGGGTTGCTTGCTGTGCAGGTCGGTAACGATATAGGCAGTCGCCGCAATTTCCGGTGGCGTTGTCGGGCTGTTGATGCTGTGCAGCAGCGGCTGCGTTTTAGCCTCGCTTTGTACGGCAGGCGAGGATGCAACCGGGTCGGCAGCAAGGGCAGGAGTATTCAGGAGGGCAGCAAAAATTAAGCTAAGTAGCGTTTTTTTCATCATTATTTGTGGATTTGAATATGAGTGGACACTGTTATGAGGCAAACAGTTTGGCATATTAAATAGATATTAAGCGGACATTATACCGTCTCATTTAGGCTTTGCTAAGATTTTTCTTGCCTTCAGACGGCCTCAGGGGTATGGTTTTAACTTTTTCCTCCGGTCGATTTGACCGAATTGTAATTTATTTCCGAACACTAAAATACCATGAACCATTCCCTTCCTCTTTCTGATTATCTAACCCGTATTTTGACCGCTTCCGTTTATGATGTGGCCGTAGAAACGCCTTTGGATTTGGCGCGCAGTTTGTCAGGCCGTCTGAACAATCAGATTTTGCTCAAACGTGAAGATTTGCAGCCGGTGTTTTCGTTCAAAATTCGTGGCGCGTACAACAAAATGGCGAAGCTGCCGAAAGAAGCCTTGGATTGCGGCGTGATTGCTGCCAGCGCGGGCAACCATGCGCAGGGTGTGGCTTTATCGGCGCAGTATTTGGGTTGCCGCGCCGTCATCGTAATGCCGGAAACAACGCCTAAAATTAAAATTGACGCGGTCAAGAGCCGAGGCGGTGAAGTGGTGTTGAAAGGTGTGTCTTACAACGACGCCTATGATTATGCGATGGAGTTGGCAGAAAAGGAAAAACTGACTTATATCGCGCCGTTTGATGATCCTGATGTGATTGCGGGTCAGGGAACTGTCGGCATGGAAATCCTCCGTCAACACCGTAATATCAATGCGATTTTTGTCCCGATTGGCGGCGGTGGTTTGGCAGCAGGCGTAGCGGCATTTATCAAACAGGTTTGCCCTGAAATTAAAGTCATTGGCGTGCAAACCGATGATTCTTGTTGTATGAAGCAATCGGTTGAGGCAGGGGAAATCGTACATTTGAAAGATGTCGGCCTGTTTTCAGACGGCACGGCGGTTAAAGTGGTGGGCGAGGAAACTTTCCGTCTGTGTAAAGAGCTGCTGGACGAGATTATTACGGTCAATACGGATATGTTGTGCGGTGCAATTAAAGATATTTTTGACGATACGCGCAGCATTACCGAGCCTGCGGGCGCATTGGCCCTTGCCGGCTTGAAGGCTTACGTTGCGAAAAACAATATCCAAGGTCAAAATCTGGTTGCCGTCACCAGCGGTGCCAACATGAACTTCCACCGCCTGCGCCATGTTTCAGAACGCAGTGAGTTGGGTGAGGGCAACGAAGGTATTTTTGCTGTTACCATTCCTGAAGAAAAAGGCAGCTTCCTTAAGTTTATCAATGTCTTGGGTAGTCGAAATATTACTGAGTTCAACTATCGCTACGGCAACGACAACAATGCTCATATCTTCGTCGGCTTACAAACTGCCGGTGCGCAAGACTTGGCCGTCATCAGTGAACAACTGACTGAAGCAGGCTTGCCCAATGTTGATTTGACCAATGATGAAATCGCCAAAATCCATATCCGTTACATGGTCGGCGGCCGTACGGAAAAAGTAGCCAACGAACGTTTGGTCAGCTTTGAATTTCCGGAACGCCCCGGTGCATTGTCCCGCTTCTTGAACCATATGCGTGCCGAGTGGAATATTACTTTGTTCCATTACCGCAACCATGGCGCAGACTATGGCCGTATTTTGGTCGGTATCGATGTGCCGGAAAGCGACAATGAGGCTTTTGCCGATTTCTTGGAGAGCTTGGGTTATGTGTATAAAGAAGAAACCAATAATCCGGCTTATAAACTTTTCTTAGCTTAATCAGTAAGATAAAAGGCCGTCTGAAATTTTTCAGACGGCCTTGTGTTTTATGTTTGGCTTTATTTCTTACGGAACACCAAGTCCCAAACGCCATGACCCAATCGTTTGCCTCGGGCTTCAAATTTGGTTTCAGGACGATAATCAGGCGTAGGGGCGTAATCGGCAGCCGTGTTTTGCAAAGCGTCGAAACTGCTCAAAACCTCCAGCATTTGCACGGCGTATTCTTCCCAATCGGTCGCCATATGGACATAGCCGCCGCTTTTGAGTTTGGGCAGCAGCTTTTCAACAAACGGCACTTGTACCAAGCGGCGTTTGTTGTGGCGTTTTTTGTGCCAAGGGTCGGGGAAGAAAATATGAATACCGTCTAAAGAATCGTCTTCCAGCATTTTTTCCACCACTTCCACCGCATCATGACGCATCACGCGGATATTGGAAATGTGTTCTTCCTCAATCAGCTTCAAGATATTACCGACGCCCGGGCCGTGAACATCAATCGCTAAAAAGTCGGTATCAGGCAGACGTTTGGCGATTTCCACCGTTGCGACGCCCATACCGAAACCGATTTCCAAAACTTTAGGGTTGTCCCGTCCAAAAGTGCGGTTCAAATCCAAAGGGGCTTCTTGGAAGTCCACACCAAATTGCGGCCACATCGTATCGATGGCGCGCTGTTGGGCCGCGGTCATATGGCCTTGGCGCAAAACGAAACTGCGGATGCTGCGTTTGTGTTCTTCAGGAACGGTATTTTCGGGCGTATTTTCTGGAATGTTTTCGGACATATCGTTTTAAATCAGTGAAAAATCAAATAAAAAGGCCGTCTGAAAAATCAGACAACCCCGCATATAAATCGGCGTGATTATAGCGAATAAACGCTTTTCCTGAAACCTTTTAAAAAGAAGGTTTCAGACGGCCTTTTTAAGACAATACCGGTTGCGGTACTTTGTGTTGCACCGCATAAACCGCTGCTTGAACGCGGCTGCTTAGGTTCAACTTGCGCAACAGGTTCTGCACATGCACTTTGACGGTTGACTCTGCCAGATTCAAATGGCGGGCAATGATTTTGTTGCTGTGTCCGGCGGCAAGATAGCCCAAGATTTCCATCTCGCGCGGGGTCAGTTGCTCCAGCAGATGGTCGGAGCGGGAAGGAGATGGAGAAATCAGCGATTGCACCAAGCGGCTGGTCATTTCCGGAGAGAATACATTGTCGCCATCGACGGCTTTGCGGATACTTTCTAAGAGGAAGTCGGCATTGATGTTTTTCAGCAAAAAGCCTTTTGCACCCATACGCATACATTCGGTCAAATCATCGCTGTCTTCGGAAACAGTCAGCATGATGACGGTTAGTTGCGGATTGATGCTCAAAATTTGAGCCAGTGCTTCGCGGCCGTTCATAACCGGCATATCCAAGTCCAGCAAGACCACATCAGGCTTGAGCTGTTCGACCATTTTTACGCCGGCCAGGCCGTCTGAAGCTTCGCCGATGACTTCAAAATCAGGCTGGCGGGAGAGCAGGGCTTTGATGCCGCTGCGAAATAGGGTGTGGTCGTCAATAAGGGTAATTTTAATCGTCATGATGCTGTTCTCATTTGTTGCGGCAAAGTCAGCATAACAACTGTACCTTGCCCAATCTGTGATGTAATGGCCAATTCTGCGTTAATCCGTTGGGCCCGTTCCTGCATAATGCCCAAGCCGACATGTTCGCCTGAAGGCCGGTTTGATAGGTGTTCTTTATTAAAGCCAGCGCCGTCGTCCCGAATCGTCATGACAAAATCGCCGTGGTTGGCAATTTCGACGCTGACATGTTGCGCACGCGCATGCTTCCGGATATTGGACAGGCTTTCCTGCAAGATGAAGATGATCTGCAAATGCTCATCATAATTCAAAGCCTGCCCGTCGTCCTGCCATTTTAAATCAACTGGAATACCTGTTTGTCGTTCAAAACGCGCCAGCAGCGATTCTACCGCTTCAGGAAAATCTTTATTACTGATTTTGGTGCGGAAATTCATTAAAAGTTCGCGTACGTCTTCGTAGCATTCCTGCACGCCGTCTTTGATGAAGCCGATATTTTCTTCGGCCTGCTCGCGTTGGTCTGAGGCAAACGCGCTTTCCAGCATTTGTACCTGCAAATTTAAAAAGGTTAAAGCTTGCGCGATGCTGTCATGCAAACCTTGCGCAATCAAGTTACGCTCCTGCAAGACTGCAAGCAGGCGGCGCTCTTGTTCCATGCGGTTGTTGGCGATGGAGATGCCCAGCTGTCCGCTTAAAGTATGTAGCAGTTTTTCGTCTTGCTCATCAGGCATATGGCCGTCTGAAAAATATAGGGTCAGTATGCCGAGCTGTTCGTCTTGATAAACGATCGGAAATTCTACACGATTTCCTTCTTCAGTTTCACCGACACTTGCCGCCAAATCAGAACGTTTCCGCTCCTCATCGGAAAGATATACCGTGCCGCCCAAAGCGGAAAACGCCGGCAGAATCTGAGTTAAAAATTCTTCTGCCGCCTGTTGGGGCGTAAAAGTTTGGTGCAGATTGCGCGTGGTTTGGTAGAGCAGGGTCAAATCACGGTTTTGCCGCGCCAAGTCTTGGGTTTGTTTGGCAACTTGTCCTTCCAGGTCTGTATAAAGCGTATGCAGACGGCGGCTCATTTGGTTGAAGCCCTTGCTTACTTGGGCAAACTCACGGATCTGGTCTGTCTCGATTTGAACGCCGAAATGTCCTTTGCTGATGGTTTCTACGCCATCACGCAATTTTTCCAAGGGCCGGATAATCCAAGAATAATGCCAAACAATCATCAAGCCTGCAGCCACAACAATCATCAGCATCATGGCCATTTGAAAACGGCGCAGCCACAAGGTATTTTGCTCGTTGGCATTTTCCATCGCCTGTAAAAATAGCTCGATGTTGCCGGCAAAACGATACAGACCGATTTGGGTCGGACGCTCGTAATGTTGCAAAGACGGCTTGATGTTGGATTCCCAATCAATCAACAGCATCGATTGAATCAAGTCGTAAGCCAGCGGCATTTGAGACGGAATCAGCGGATGAATGGCATCGCTTTGCGTCACATTGGCCAGCGTACGCTCAAATTCTTTGATTTGGTTGTCAATTTGCGCATTGGGCGTACGGACGCTTGCCATGTAAGCCAAACGGTACACCTGCATTTTCAAACTGCCCGCATCTTCAATCGTTTTGGCCGCGTTTTCCAAACGCCAAGAAAGCAGCAGGGTAAAGACAATCGACAAAAACGCCGAACTGACCCATAAAAAAGTCAGTAGTTTTAAACGCGAAGACAGGCTCAGGCCGTCTGAAGATCCGGAGAATAATCGCATAAAGCACGCAGGGAACTAATCCGATAATCTTATAAAAATATCATTCTTTCGGCCTATAAACAACCTGTCTAAAATAATTGTATGGTTATGATAAGAAAAAACAGGGGTTTAATGTAAAATCATGTTATGATAAAATTCATCTCAAGTGAATTAAATCATAAGAATAAGGTTTCAGACGGCCTGAAACCTTGAAACTTATCCAATAAACACAACATCTTGAACCATACTCCATACTCTGCTTCGCAAAGGACTACCAAAATGAAAATTTTCGCACTGATATTGGCCGGCGGGCAGGGAAGCCGGATGGGAGGTGTCGATAAGGGGTTGGTGCAATGGCACAACAAAGCCTTGATAGATCATGTTATTGAAAAAATCCGCCCCCAAGTCAGCCATATCGCCATCAGTGCCAACCGCAACCTTGAATCTTACGCCCAACGCAGCGCGCACGTTTTCTCTGATGCGCGCCAATGGCAACATTACGGCCCTCTAGCCGCTTTGTGTACTGCTGCCAACGATTTGCAAATTGCCACTGCCGATTGGCTGCTTATCGTATCCTGCGATATGCCGCGTTTGCCTGAAAACTTGGTTTCCCAGTTTGAAACCATCGCGCGGCGTACGCCATTGTGCAATGCGTTTTATGTGGAGACCCCTGCCAGACCGCATTACAGCGTGATGTTTATCCGGCCGCAAATCCTGCAAAGCACCGTGCCATACCTTTATTCAGGAATGCGCAGCATCCGCGGCTGGCTGCAGCAACAGCGCGCGCGGGTTGTCCATTTCCCTCATGAGCAGGATTTTATCAGCTACAACACGGAAAACGATTTGTCTCAGCCTTTGTAGTTGGGTAGGTAGAAGCAATAAGCCGATAAAAAACTGAATTGTTTTGCAATAAAGTATTTTATAAAAGCTTTAGGCCGTCTGAAAAACAGACGGCCTTTGTTTTGTCATTTTAAAGATAAATGAATTATAGGTAAGCGGCAAAGTTTTCTGCTGCCAATGGTTCCCTGCCTAGTAAAGCTGCAAAATCAGAATAGTCGGCGCATGAGCCTTGCTTGAGTAGGGCAAAGCTGTTGCGGCTGATAATGCCGTTGCTGAGGATGTTTGCCAACGGTAGCGCTGGATCAATCAGGTGTAGGGGGAAAGGCAGAATACGTTGCGGCGGTTTATGGTGCAGGGTTTGGCGGAGGGTGGTCAGGTATTCCGCCAAAGTCAGCGTTTGGCTGCCGGTCATATTGATGATGCTATGGTCGGTGTCGGTTTGGACGGCAAGTTTCGCCAAACCCTCGGCAACATCGGCAATATGTACGGGCTGCAAATGAAAGCGGCCGCCTTCCGGTAGAGGAAGTAAAGGGAGGCGGGCTAGTTTGATGAATAGTTCGCAGCTGGTTCCTCCTCGCCCATAAACGACGGATGGCTTGGCTATGGCAATCGGTATGCCGCTTTGAGCAATAGCATCATCGCCACGTCCTTTGCTGCCGACAAAGTTGATGGGTTGGGATGGATCGGCTCCCAGTGCGGATAGTTGCACCCAGCGTTTGATGCCTGTTGCTTTTGCCCATGCGGCGAGCTGTTTAGGCGTGTGGTTGTGCACGGTTTCGAGTATTTCAGCATGACGGCTCATGATGCCTATGCAGTTGATGAGGACGTCTTGTCCTTCCAATAAACGGCGTGCGGCTGTTTCATTGGGATGAAGAAAGTCGAAGGCGCGGCGGTCGGGCATGCAAACTTGGTAACCTTGTTCTTTGAGGATTTGAGCGGTACGGCTACCGATAAAGCCGCTGCCTCCGAAAATGATGATGTTCATATGTTTTTCTTTATATTGTTGCTGAGGCCGTCTGAAAACCTTTAAATCGGTTTCATCACCATCAGGAAGTAAATCACAATAGTGGCGCAAAATGCAGGATAGCCGAGCAATTCCCAGCGTCTGGCGTAACGCCAGTAGGGCTCTGGAATGGTGGCTGCGTTTTCTTTATGCGCTTTTTCTGCAATTTTTGCCATACGGATTTGCAGCCAGACAACAGGCAGCCAGCAAATGCCTGAAAAAATGTATAAGGCAAGCGTCATCCATACCCAATTTTGTTCCAGCATGGTGGCAACAGTGTAGCCGCGTTCATACAGCATCCATAAGCCGGACAAGGGTTGGAAAATGACGGCAGGGGTTGTAAACCACCAATCTGCTTTGATGACCCAATGCGAGACGACCGACTGCGCGGCAACCGAACCACTGCGGTTTGCCCAAAAGAGGTAAAACGCCGTACCAAAACCAGTGCCGACCATTAAGGTAGCCGAGATGATGTGCAGGGTTTTAACGATTAAATAGGTGTTCATTTTTTATCTCCTACGGATTGATACAGGAAAAACAAAGTAGCCATAATCGGCAGGTTTTTTACCAAAGGCGCAAATGGATGCGTCCACATTTCGGGCAGTCTGAAGGCAATGATCAGGCTGTATGCCGCGACGGTTATCAATTGCAGCAGCCATATTGCGGAACGGGAGCGAAAGCGGCTGAAGCATAAAAAGGCAAAACCGATGTCCAGCAGCGAAGCGGTAATTAATGCAGGCCATTGCAACGGATTGGGAATGCCGACCGAATGCAGTAAATCCAATGACATTTCAGGCATGAAAAACAGAGGCTGGGTGCCGCTCCAGAGCCATAGCAGCCCCATCGAGTAAGGTAGGTAGTCGGGGAGGGTGTGCGTAGAGTGGTCGGACATATTGGTTTCCTAATTTCATTTCAGTTTAAAAATATAATCAGTCTGAAATTTCTATAATTTCTGTCAAAAGAGAAATTATAGAATAAAAAATTTTTAGATACTCTTCTGGATTGTTTCTTTAGGAGGGAAATCCATATCCAGTGATTCAAAATCTACCAAGGAACATTAAGCTTCAGATAAACATGCCCATACAAGGACACCATGAGCATGTTTTCATATCCTAAAATAATATTAGCTGTGTTTATTACTCACAAGCCCATTACCATCATCGGAAAAATTTTTGTATTCCTGCGCCAATTTTCAAAATTTTCACCATGGTTGAAGTGGAAAGCTTCAACATTTCATTTGCCCACATGGTCAGCGTATTGATGAAATCATGGGTTTGTCGGATTCGCTGCTTGGCGGTTTCGTTTTCCTGACTAAACTCAGGGCCGTCGATCAGGCTTTGCAAAAATTGCCGCGTCGGTTCGATTTCACGCTGCATACGTACTTCTGCGATGGTTCGGAACAAAGTCCAGACATCATCCGAAGTTTCAAAATGATCGCGCCTGTCGCCCAAGATATGAACAGTATGCACCAGTCTCAGGTTTTGCAGCTCTTTAATACTGTTGCTGACATTGGAGCGCGCTACGCCGAGCGTTTCGGTGATTTCTTCAGCGTTCATCGGTCTGCCTAAAATGTAGAGCAGGGCATGGATTTGCGCAACGGTACGGTTGACGCCCCATTTGGTACCCATTTCGCCCCAATGGAGGATAAATTTTTCAGTGGTCGGATTCAGTTTCATAGTGATGATATTCTATTTTTATCTTTTATTTCTGTCAATACAGAAATAAAGAAATTTTTGGCCGTCTGAAATAAAATGTTCAGACGACCTTTTGTATAAATCCTTATTCTACATATTCTCTCAGAAACTCCAGACATTATTAGTCATGATTTCCTATCAGTAAAAGATATTATTCGTAAACTGGTATTTTTTGAATAAAAATTTATCCGTACAATCTGCTGTATCCGATAACGAGGAGTAAATCATGAAAAAAATGCCTGTATTGTTTGTTGGACATGGTAGCCCGATGAATGTGTTAGATAAAGAAAACCCGTTCAATCAGAGTTTCAGCCTCATTACGCAAAAGTTTGCCAAACCAAAAGCCATTTTGATGATTTCAGCGCATTGGTACAGCAGCCGTTTGCAGGTTACGTCTGGCAAACATCCTAAAATGATTTACGATTTCTACGGCTTCCCCGATGAACTCAGCCAAGTGCAATATCCCGCGCCTGGTTCGCCTGAGTTGGCGGAGCAAGTACGGTCATTATTACAGCCGGAAAATGTTGAGCTGAACCCAACGCGTGGCTTTGATCATGGCGCTTGGGTAGTGTTGAAATATCTCTATCCTGATGCCGATATCCCTATGAGACCTTTGCAAAATCCCCCAAAATCCCCCAA
>NZ_KV799905.1:0-1581 GCF_001810105.1 Neisseria sp. HMSC068C04 | reverse complement strand
CTGCCTTGGGTGTAATGGTAGCGGGTGATTTTACTTTTTAAGGCTGCCAGAAAAGGGATTCAAGCTTTTCAGACTATCTTTATAAAGGTTAGATTTTCACCCGACTTCCTCTTACTTCTCTAAGAATAGCCTATATTATTCTAGAATAAAGTAAATATTTCCCATATTATCTATATTATATAATTCTAGGAATTGCATTTTTAAATTATTCTCAATGACCATCTTTTTAAATTCATCCGTAACCCCATATATATAAGGTTTTAACTTGTCTCTAAATATGTACTTATAAGAAATATCTTTATAACAATCTAGAGATTTATTATCTAAAAAATCAATACTATTTTTTATATACAAAGCATATATTTCAGATGGAGTATTGTTGATTAGACATGGAAAAAATAGGGCCTCCTCTTTCAATTTATCCTGTGAAATTTCAAGAAATTTTTTTGAAAACAATAAAATCCCTGAAGATGAGAAATAAAAATCCGCATCCAAAATTTTAGAAAGTTGAGATTCAAACTCACCGTCATATGTCAGATTTATACGAGGTTTTTTTAGGAAGTTATCATCAATATTAAATTTAAAATAGTCTAAAATGCTATCCTTGTTGTTACCTTTTAAATTAAAAGAAAAATCAACATTAATGTTTTTTTTGGGGAAAATTGTATAGAGTTGCATATTATCTGATCCTATTTTTTAACTGAAAGGCCGTCTGAAAAGAGGACAAGCTTTTCAGACGGCCTCGATATGTGTTGGGTTTTCAATCCAACCTACCCTTACCTAATACCACCTATTAGCAGGACATTTTTCTTCATATTTGGCTAAATCACTCGATTTTATCTTGTTTAAAGACACTAATTGTCTACATAATTTCTGAAATCTACCGAAAGATTCACAATCTCCAGCGACAGAAGCATAAAACCATAGATACTGATCAATTTCTTCCAAGGAAGATAATTTACAAATATTATCTATTTGATTTTCCATGATTCTATCAGCTACTTCATATTGCTCATTATCAAATAATTTATCTAAAATCGATTCAAACTCTTCAAAATTATTAAAAATCATCTTTATATTCCTAATTAATTAAACGATATGATGCAGAAGGAACTGATCCCCGAATTAAGATTTCCTGATCTTTAATCGCCCAATCTCTAGCACGTTGTCTACCCTTATTAACTAGACCCTGTCCATTGGAAATATCTATAATCTTAGAATCGTGGATTTTACATAAGTCAATTTCGACTAATTTGGCATTTTGGGATTTGGCATAAAATTGGGCTCGTGCTAATGATCTTGAAGTTGATATAAATTGTGTTCTATTCCTCCAATTTTCAACATGCTCCTGAACTGTATGCGGATTATTTCTTGATTTGGGAGATAAGTCTTTTTGTTGCGCAGCTTCTAAAGCTTGTGGTTGTGTTAGAGCACGATATACCAAACCACAATATTTCTTCAATCCTAATGGATCAACCCACCCAACCGGATTCGGCGCATACTCAAACAGATTCATTCCGCCCCGCAAACCAATCGGATCCTGACTCACAAACCGCCCGATTTCAGGGTCGTAATAGCGGA
>NZ_KV799904.1:0-322 GCF_001810105.1 Neisseria sp. HMSC068C04 | reverse complement strand
GTACTCCAATTTTTAGTATAAAATCAATGGTTTTAAGAGAAATGTGGCTGCTTAATTTACCACTTTTTCCCTGAGTGGTGGAATAGGGTAGGGATAAATGTCTCTTTATCCCTTTTATTTCAACCGTTCAGACGGCCTTTCTCCCATTCATCCCATTCGCTTTACCATCGGCATTATCCCCGTTACCATACAGGGTTCATCGTCAGTCGGATATTACCCTTATGACCGCCCGCCAATCCTACCACCTTACCTTCGCCCGTTTCTCCCCCTCACTTTCAGTCCGCTCCTTCAGTGCATCCGAAGCAGTCAATACCGCTTACCG
>NZ_KV799903.1:0-90811 GCF_001810105.1 Neisseria sp. HMSC068C04 | reverse complement strand
CCGGCTGCACCAGTGTCACCTTTGTCGCCTTTAGGACCGGCAGGACCAGTATCGCCTTTAGGACCAGCAGGACCGGTATCGCCTTTTTCGCCTTTAGCACCGGTAGCACCAGTATCGCCTTTAGCACCAGTTGCACCAGTATCGCCTTTTTCGCCTTTAGGACCAGTTGCGCCGGAAGCACCAGTAGAACCACCACCAATTACGCTCAGGGTATATTCGTTAGTGCCGTTTGAGGTCATTGTCAAACCGTTACCGGCGATCAGTTTCAGAGTGTTATTGGCATTTGATTTAGGATCGTATTTGTATGTACCTTCAGCTGGTGAGCTACCGCTGCCATTGTGGCCTGTGAATACAAACGGATTCAGGTTTTCGATGCGGTTTGCTACGGCAAACAATTGAGAGCCGTTGATTGCATCGGTAGAAGTTGCATTGATACGACCTGCAGCAACGTTTTGAATTTGACGTTCGTTACCTGCAGAGCCTACAGACAATACTGCGCCGTTATTTAAAGCGCTGGTTGCGCCTGCGAAGCCGCCGTAAGTGTAGTTGCCAACAGTAGCGCTGTTAGTAGGTGCGAATGCGCTGGTTGTAGAGCCGTTACCCAGGGCTACGCTGTTTTCAATAGTAGATTTAGCTTCAGTACCCAAAGCCAAAGTGTTTTTAGCTGTTGCTTGAGCACCGTTACCCAGAGCAGTTGCATAATTACCACCATTGGCTTTAGCACCACGACCCAATGCAATCGCTTGTTCAGAAGCAGCGTTACTTTGTACGCCCAAAGCTACTGAGTATTTGCCAGTCGCTGTAGCAGCAGGACCGAATGCAGCAGCAGAAGTACCGTCAGCTACGGAACCACGACCGATTGCTACGTCAGAACCTTGTTTCGCTTGAGCGTCGCCACCCAATGCTACTGCGCCGTTTGCCAGAGCTTTAGAGCGCTCACCGATAGCTGTTGCCACGATACCGGTTGCTTGAGATTCAGTACCGATTGCCATTGCTGAGCCAGCTTTGTTTATTGCACCATCACCATCAGCGCCAGTAGAAGTACCATCAGCTGTAGCAGCATGACCTACGGCAACGTCAGCAGTTTGTTTGGCATTTGATTTAGAACCTACTGCAATAGAGTTATTACCCTCTGCTTTTGCACCTTCAGTTGCAGTCATTGAACCACCGACAGCAACAGAGTTAGTACCAGCAGCATTAGCTGCTGTACCACCAGCAAAAGAGGCTGTACCGGTTGCTTTTGAGGCTGCACCAACCGCAGTAGCGCGTTCAGCTGAAGCAGCAGAATAACCACCCAATGCAGTTGCCGCACGAGCAGAAGCATTAGATTGAACACCAACCGCAACGGCATTATCAACACTTGCAGCAGCGCTCTTACCTGTCGCAACAGTATTCGCTGCAGAAGCGTTTGCCAAATAACCAACAGCTACTGCGGCTGTACCACTAAATTTACCCTTATCATTTAAGGTCGAACCACCAGCTTTTGCTTCTTGACCAAGAGCAACTGAGGAATCTGCACTAGCGTTAGAGTATGAACCGATGCCAACAGATTGAACACCAATGGCTTTTGCCTCTGTAGCCATAGCAAGCGCGTGGTCTTTGCTTGCCACAGTATCTTTACCGACAGCAATAGCATTGGTCCAAACACCAGAAGCATTATTACCAATCGCAATAGAATCTTGATGCGTTGCATTTGCATGAGTACCAACCGCAACGGCAGCTGCACCAGCATTGGCATTATCACCAACTGCGGTAGCAAATTGACCCGTCGCATTTGCACGGTTACCGAATGCACTTGCAGAGTCCAAAGTTGCAGTTGCGCGGTTACCTACAGCTGTTGTACGAATTTGCGTTGCTTGGGCTACGTTACCGATTGCAACAGAAGCTTCGCCACTTGCAACGGAGCTTACACCCATTGCAGTCGATGCGCCGCCGGTTGCGATATTGTTATTACCCACAGCCAATGCTGCGTTTGCGGTCGCAGTATTGTTAGCGCCGTAAGCGATAGTGCCATCTTGGCCGCTGGCAGTATTTTGATAACCCACTACAACAGAGTTGACACCAACGTTTTTGTTAGAACCGTTGTAAGTACCATTAGGAGTAATGTTTACTGCACTACCTCCCAATTGTACATCGGCCTCTGCTCCGCTAGATGCCATCAAAGCACCTGCTGCAACCACTGCAGCAGCTACGGCTTTACGCTTATCGGAAGCGGATTTTTTGCCGTGTGCATGGCTGATTTCGGAAACCGCGGTCCATGTCTGGGTCGCGTGGTTCCAAATGACTTTAAAGACTTTATTCATATCGATTTTCCTGTAAGGGGTTTGATTTCTTTTGGGACGTGTTGCTCGGCTGTAAACCGCCTGTCCACACATTTGCCGCATTTCAGAGTTTCCCCTTTATGCGGTTTCATGCCGTAATCTCGTGTATGCAATTCCCGTGCCAAAAGTCTCCACTCGGCCGAATAGCAGCTAAAAGCCTGTTTTATGGGATTTTATGCTGATACATTTTGGGAAGCTTGTGAAGTTTGGGAAACGATGTGCCGTTTTTTGTCAGCTTGTTTCTTAACAAGTCACTTTTTGTCAGCTTCTATCAATGCATTCGGAATCCTTGTCCAAATTTTATATGCGTTTGGTTTCGTAAATCAACTCTTCCGATAAAGTGTTACTTTTTCGGACTCAACGGTCATGCCCGTTAAATTTACTTGTTGCTTTTTTTAAACGGTTTTTCTAGCTATTTGATTTTACTTTTTTATTCTCAAACAATAATGATTACTGAATAATATATGATTTAAATAGTTTCTTTAGTGATAGATTTAAATATGGGCTTTTATTTAGAGAATTAATGAAATTTGTATTGAAGATCAGTTTGAAACGTGTAAAGGGTTTGTATGGCCTGTTTTCAGACGGCCTTTTACGTTTTCTAACATATAAATAATGAACAAATGATACGAATTTATGCGCTATTACGCCGATGGACAGCGTTAAAAAGGCAAGTGTAAAACTTGCCTTTACGTTTGGGATTTGTTTGTTCTCTATTGTAGAAAACCGTGTTGTTTTTCAGACGGCCTTACCAACGGAATGTTTGGGTCACGCCTGCGGAAGCGCCGTTGTTGCCGGCATAGCCGTAGCCGCCGGTATGGCTGGAGGCACAGGCGGTGAGTGTGGCGAGGGTGAGGATGAGGAGGATGTGTTTCATGTTTCTTGCTCTGAGTGGGTTGGTTTGAGACTTGGGGTGTTGTATTGCCGTATTAATCGGGCTGGCTGGAGCTTGGTTGCTTTGTCCTGATTTACAGTTAGACCGCTAAATCGTTTTATGATTGAAGAAGGCCGTCTGAAACGGGTTTCATGATATTGAAACTTTGTTTTCAGACGGCCTTTATTTTATATCAGCTTATCAGTGGCGGAAATGGCGGATGCCGGTTACAACCATGGCGATGCCGTGTTCGTCCGCTGCGTCAAAGACTTCTTGGTCGCGCATGGAGCCTGCCGGATGGATGATGGCTTTGATGCCCTGCTCGGCAATGACATCTACGCCGTCGCGGAATGGGAAGAAGGCATCGGAAGCGGCACATGCGCCGTTGAGGTCGAGATTGGCATCTTGCGCTTTGCGGGCGGCGATGCGAGTGCTGTCCACGCGGCTCATTTGGCCTGCGCCGATGCCGTAGGTTTGACCGCCTTTGCCGAAGACGATGGCGTTGGATTTGACGTATTTTGCGACGTTCCAAACAAACATCAGGTCGTTCCATTCTTGCTCGGTCGGTTGGCGTTTGGAGACAACTTTCAAATCGGCGCGGTTGAGGCGGTGGATGTCGGGGGTTTGTACCAACAGTCCGCCGCCGACGCGTTTGAGTTCGAAGCGGTTGGCACCTGCTTCAAGCGGCACTTCCAATACGCGCACGTTTTTCTTGGCGGCGGCGATTTCGAGGGCTTCGGCGGTAAACTTCGGCGCCATGAGGACTTCCATAAATTGGTTGTCGGTAATTTGTTTGACGGTTTCGCCGTCCACTTCGCGGTTGAAGGCGATGATGCCGCCGAATGCGCTGGTGGTGTCGGTAGCGTAGGCGAGTTTGTAGGCATCCAAGGTATTGGAGGCGATGGCTACGCCGCACGGATTGGCGTGTTTCACGATCACGCAGGCCGGCGCATCAAAGGATTTGACGGCTTCCCAGGCGGCATCGGCATCGGCGATGTTGTTGTAAGACAATTCTTTGCCTTGCAGCTGTTTGTAGGCGGAAAGGCTGCCTGCGGCGGGGTAAATATCGCGGTAGAACGCAGCGCGTTGGTGCGGATTTTCGCCGTAGCGCATGTCTTGCACTTTAATCCAGCTTTGGTTGAACTGGCTTGGGAATTCGCCGATTTGGGGCTGGCCGCTCAAGACGTCGTCTGAAAGCGAGGTCAGGTAGTTGGAAATCATGCCGTCGTATTGGGCGGTATGGCTGAATGCTTTGCGTGAGAGGTTGAAACGGGTTTTGTCGCTCAATGCGCCGTTGTTGGTTTCGAGTTCGGCGGCGATGGCCGGGAAATCGGCGGTATCGGTAACGATGGCGACGTGTTTCCAGTTTTTCGCGGCAGAACGCACCATGGTCGGGCCACCGATGTCGATGTTTTCAATCGCGTCTTCCAGTGTGCAGTTTGGTTTGGCGATGGTGGCGGCGAAGGGGTAGAGGTTGACGCACACGAGGTCGATATTGCCGATGCTGTATTCTTCCATTTTGGCGACGTGTTCGTCCAAATCGCGACGGCCGAGGATGCCGCCGTGGATTTTCGGATGCAGGGTTTTCACGCGGCCGTCGAGCATTTCGGGAAAACCGGTATAGTCGGCAACTTCGATAACGGGAACGCCTGCATCAGCCAAAAGTTTTGCTGTACCGCCGGTAGAGAGGATTTCAACACCGAGCTTGGTCAGGGTTTGGGCAAATTCGACTGCGCCTGTCTTGTCGGATAGGCTGATCAGGGCGCGTTTGATGGAAGACATTTGGATTTCCTTTGTTGAAGGTTTAATCGATACACGCTGCTAGCGCAAAAATGAAACAAAATTTGATGAGATGTTTAGCTCCGATGGCGTTCTCTTCGGCAATTCAATAAATTTACGCCTTACGGCAAGCCATATCTTGTTTATCGCCCTGCATACGGACGCTTAGGCTGTCATTCCCGATTTTTTTAATCTGCATTTGCAATTTATCTGATTTACCAATGTTGTTTCTCATCTGGGCAAACATTTCCTTATCCACTTCACGCCATGGGATGGTGCGAATTTTAGCTATGCTATGTTGTCTTTGAACATCGGTGGTTTTAATATTCAAACCAATTTTTCCTCCGTTCACCGTCCAAGTACCGTCTGCAAACACCCGATAAACTAAGGTTTCATCATCAGGTGAAGGAAAATTTGCATCCACAATCGCGCTTACTTTTTGCTCACTGCCAAAAGTAAACGTCCTCAGGGTTCCATTATCATCAGCGCACTGCCATTTACCGAGTAGTTGCGCTTCCTTAACAACAGGTTTTGCCAACACAGGCGTAGCAGCAAAGGCAGCAAGAAGAAAAATCAGGTGTTTTTTTTGCATAACAGTTTCTTTCTATAAAATCGGGAGTGAATAAGCTACTTTCTTAGTTTTCCAACTGCCTTATACAAGTTTGAAGACACTGGCAATAAGTTCGACAGAATACATCTTCATCTTTGCAAAACATTATAGGATGAATTTTCAGGGCGGTATTATCCCCCAGTTTCGCATTTTTGGCAGTAGGTTTTTGCAAATATTGTTAACAATTTTATTGTAAAAGGCCGTCTGAAACTTGGTTTCAGACGGCCTGATGCTTTTGACTATTTAAATCCCATTTTCTTTGCCACCCATACTGCGCCTGCCATGCCTGTGCATAATGGCATGAGTAAGGCAACGGGGGCGTAGGTTAGCTCCAAAATAAAGGCTATGGCTGTCAGGGGCATTTTGAGGGAAACGCCGAGGAAAACGGCGGCGCCGACAACGGCCGCGCTTTCAGAGGACATTTCTGGGAAAACGCTGTTCCACGCGGCGGCAGCGGCAAAGGCGATGGTACTGCCGAGCATCATGGACGGGGTAATCAGGCCGCCGTATGCGCCGACGGCAAGTGCCATTAAGACGACCAGCCATTTGACGGCAGTCAGCTCAAGGCTGTGTTGCCAGTCGGTCAAGCCGCCAAAGGTCAGTTGGTTGCCTGCTTTGCCGTTGCCCAAAATTTCTGGAAACCAAACGGCAATCACGCCGATGAGTGCAAACATACAGACGGCCAAAGGAATGATTTTGATATTGTCGCGCTTGATGAAGGGGAACTTTTGGGCGGTACGCTGGAAAAAGACGGCGGTTGCGCCCAGTATCGGGCCGATGATGGCGGAAAACCAAAGTAATGATGTATTGATGGAAAGGTTGGCCGGATGATATTGCTGTACGTCGCCTAAGCCGATGCGCGCGACGGCGGTGGCGATGACTGAAGTCAGCAATGCGGCGGCGACGGCTTGCTGCGTCCACAGGCCCAGCATGGCTTCGAGGATGAAAAGTGTGGAGGCGAACGGCACGTTATACACGGCCGCCAAACCTGCACCCGAGGCGCAAGCAATGACCAGCCTTGCGTCGTCTTCGCTCAACCCGAAACGGTTGACACCGACTGAAGCGAAAGCGGCAGTCATTTCACGCGGCGCAACTTCACGGCCGAGCGGCGAGCCAAGCCCGACGGTAATGATTTGCAACAGGGCATGGCTGACGGTTTCAAAAAACGGAAAACCGGCAAGCGGATTTTTAACCACGGCTTTAATGCTCGGTTGCGGCCTGCCGTAGCGTTTGAGCAACCACCACCCCAAACCGACCACCGTGCCACAAAAAGCCATCACGCCGATACGCCGCGCAGGACTTGCCTGCGATACGCCCTCCCGGAAAGAAACGTATAGGCCGTCTGAACCGTAACCATAGGCAAAATGTTGAATCGTATGCATGATTTCGGTTAATACAATGCCGACCATGCCGCCGATAATGCCGGTAATGATGAGGGCGGCCCAAAGTTTATGCGTTTCTTTCACGGGATTTGACTTGAGGTAGTAATGGTTTGATAAAAGCGTTTTTCAAGGGAACTATTGTCCGCCTAAGGGATAGTTTTTGGGGGCGACGTGGGTTTTGCCGTTGTATGGAATTACATATTTTTGATTTTTATAATTTTTCTTTCCTGATACGCCACTGAGTTTTGCAGCCAACGCCCATACGCCGGATACGGCAGGACGGCTTTTGTCAAAAGCGATTTTAGCTTCCAGACTGGTATATCTGTCTTCGCAGCGGCGTTTTTCGCGCCCTTTATATTCATCGCAATTGCCGTAATATGCGCCGTTATCGTTACCGTTGATAATTAAGCTTTTACGGACACGGTTGCTATTATCGGTAAACAGGAAATTTTCTCCGGTTGTTGTTTCACCCTGACCTGTATAACCTGATTCGACAGTGTAGCCCCAGTTTTGCTCACCCATCTGGACAAACCGCCAATCCTTATTCTCCGGCGGCTCGCCCCATGCGCCAATTTCATCGCTTCCATGTTGTTTGATTGCCCACTTTCCGTCTGTTTTTTCCAAAACAAACAATTCTGCCAGACCCGAAGAAGCATGCGCGTCCTGTTTTACTTTTTGTTGCATATCGTAGGCAAAACCTGTGTACAACACATAGCGCGTGACTTTGCCGTTGCGCGTTACGGTATGATCGGCAATGGGTTTCATGCAATACATAATATTGTCAGATGTTGTCTCACTGTCTTTCGACGGCTTGGCGAGCTGGCATTTGTGCGCGGCAAGCGGTCGGTTGTAATACTTGGCAATGACGGCCTGTACGGCGGCTTTGTCGTTATCGGGTGCAGCCGACGCCAAGACAGGGCAGGCAAGCAAAAGCAGGGAGATAATGCGTTTCATAGAAATTTTCCCAAAATGTTTTACTGAAGAAAGTAATGCTGACTTCAGGCCGTCTGAAACCGTTTTCAGACGGCCTTTTTGTGTTTATTGCTGACACGCGCCAACATACCGGCGACAAAAGTGGACGCAATAACGACGGTAATACCCATCGCAGACATGGTACTTAAATGTTCACCCAAAATTAACACCGCCATGATAACGCCGATGACAGGCTCAAGCGAAATCAGCAGGCCGGAGACGTTGGCAGGGACTTTGTTCATGCCTTTGTTCCACAACAGATAGGCAAGCCAACTGCAACCGATCCCCATATACAAAATCGACAGCGTACCGCCCCATGACCAGTTGATTTGATAGCTGTCTGCCAACACCAGCGAAAACGGCAGACACAACACCGCCGCCGCCGCCATGGAAGCCGCGGTAAATGCAGGCGCACCGATACGGGCAACCATCTGTTGGCTCGGACGTATCACACCTGCAAAACCCAATCCCGCAAGCAAAATCAGCAAACAGCCGAACCAGTCAATCGTACCGCCCTCTTCTGCACCGCCCATGACCATCATGCCCACGCCGGCAAACGCTACCGCGCAGCAAATCCAGTGGTAAAGCTTGGCTTTGTCGTTGAAGAAGAAATGACCGACAAAGACCACCAGCAAAGGCTCCAGCCCAACCATGGTAACCGCGCTGGCAGCGGATGTATATTTCAAACCGATAAACTGGAGCATCAAAACGACAACGTAGTTGACAAAGGAAATCCACAACAACGGCTTCCATTCGCTCCGCGGAATCCTACCCAAATGACGGCGGCACGACGGTAGCACCATCAACGCGGCAATCAACAACCGCGCCTCAACCATCAGCGTTGGGTCGATCATCTCGTAGGAATACTTGGCAGCGATAAACGAGCTGCCCCAGATTAACAGTGCGAGTATTTGGTAAAGCATGGTTCAACTCATGGTAAAAAATTAATCGTTTCTTCTCTGGCTTTCAGACGGCCTGAAGCCTTTTCAAGCTGTTTTTATTTTGATTGTGTCAGTGAATCCAAAAAGTCGAAGAGTTTGGCATTCATTTCACTGAAATCCGCCGCTTCGATTTTATCCGGATGTTGGACATAAGTTTGGGCTTGACTTTGTTCGGCCACATTTTCGCGTCCGTCCGCCGCAATCAGCAGCCCGACGGCTTCGCGGTCAAACTCTAAATGGGCTTGGAAGGCATAATGTTTGGGCGCAAAACGGATAATCTGGCGCGGACAGCCTTTGCTGGTTGCCAACACAACCGCCTCATTCGTCAAACCGGGCATATCGCCGTGCCAATGGCCAGTATTCAGGGTTTTGCCCAACAGGGAAACATGAGCATCCGCCAAACCTTCCGCCGTCAGCTCAATCGGATAAATGCCGATTTCACGCTCAGGGCTGCGCGTGTGGCGCGCACCGTAGGCAACGGATAAAAGCTGCGCACCCAAACACACGCCGACAATATATTTATCCGCCGCCATCGCCTGACACATCAAGCGCAGCTCGGATTGAGGGTCGTAATACGGGAATGCCTGCCTGTCTTCATCAGGCGATTGCGGCCCGCCCATTACAATCAAAAAATCTATATCGTCCGCATTATCAGGCAGAGCTTCCCTTTCGTACACTTTGGTTGCACTGATGTTATGTCCGCGCCATTGCGCCCATTTCAAATATGCTCCCGGCACTTCAAATGCCTCGTGCAGGATGAAGTGGATATTTAATTTATTCGGATTTTGCATTGTTATTTCTCCTTCAACCGTCAGGACGGGTTGCCCTGCCGTATTACAGCATACCGTGCTGTTGTAATTTTTTACGCAAGGTATTGCGGTTCAAACCCAAAATAACGGCAGCTTTAGACTGATTGCCGCCGCATTGCTCCATCACGCAGGCAAGCATCGGCTTTTCAACTTGGTGCAACACCATATCGTACACGCCGCAAGGTTCCGTACCATCCAAGTCTTTGAAGTATTGTCGTAAGTTTTGTTCAATACATTGCGCAATGTCAGTAGTCGTTTGATTCATCGTGATGTCTTTCTGTAGATTTGTTTTTAAATAGATTTGTTTTTAGATGATGAGGCCGTCTGAAACTCTTTAGCCTTCCCGATAGTGGCATATCCAACGGTCGGTTTTTTCTGAAAGCGTCTCAAGATAGGCGGCAAGGGTATCGTATTGTGCCGCGGCGCTGTCCAAGCGGTTGATTTCCCGGCGTGTTTGTTCGCCGTCGGGCATTTCGTCGATATACCAGCCAATGTGTTTACGGGCGATGCGTACGCCGGCCACTTCGCCATAAAATTCATGCATGGCGCGGATATGGTTCAAAATGGTGGCGTTGCATTCTGCCAAGCTCAAGGCCGGCGGTAAAACGCCGTGTTCGGCGTAATGTTTTAAATCACGGAAAAGCCACGGCCTGCCTTGTGCGCCGCGCCCTATCATGATGCCGTCGGCGGAGGTTTGTTTGAGGACGGCGGCGGCTTTTTGCGGCGAAGTGATGTCGCCGTTGACCCAAACGGGGATGTTCAGACGGCCTTTGGTTTCGGCAATCAGTTCGTAACGCGCTTCGCCTTTGTACATCTGCGTGCGTGTGCGGCCGTGGATGGCAAGGGCTACGATGCCTGATTCTTCGGCAATTTTGGCGATGGTCGGCAAGTTTTGATGTTCGTCGTGCCAGCCCAAACGGGTTTTGAGGGTAACGGGTACGTCCACCGCGTTGACAACGGCTGCCAAGATTTCGGCAACCAAAGGCTCGTTTTGCATCAATGCGCTGCCTGCCTGCACATTGCAGACTTTTTTGGCCGGACAGCCCATGTTGATGTCGATAACCTGCGCCCCGAGGCTGACGTTGTAACGCGCGGCATCCGCCATCTGCTGCGGATCACTGCCGGCAATCTGCACGGCCACAACTCCGCCCTCGCCTTCAAAATCGCTGCGGCGCAAGGTTTTTTTGGTATGGCGCAAGCTCGGATCGCTGGTCAGCATTTCGCATACCGCCCACCCTGCGCCAAACTCGCGGCAAATCCGGCGGAACGGTTTGTCCGTAATGCCTGCCATGGGGGCAAGTGCGATGGGGTTGTCAATGAGATAGCCGCCGATGTGCATGATGTGTGCGCCAAATTGAAAGGGCTGAAATTGTACAATTTTTAAGCAACTTTTCCAATCGTATTTACATGTTGCACAATGAAAAAGGCCGTCTGAAACTGAGTTTCAGACGGCCTTTTTTCAGCCAAAACATTTAAATAAACAGCATGACAACCATCTGCACTGCTGTCTGAATCATGGCAATAATCGGCCAAATCAGTTTGGCCAGCAGGCCGGTAAACAAAAGAATCAGGATAATCCATGTACCGTATGGCTCGATTTTACGGAACTGCATGGACTGCTTGGCGTTAAGGAAGGTATCGAGAAAAATACCGCCGTCCCAAGGCAAAATCGGAATCAGGCTAAATGCGACCCAAATCGAGTTCACCATCACGCCGTAACCTGCCATCTGCACCAACGGCGCTTGATAAGACTCAGGCACATACGCGGAAAATACGACGACAAAGCCCCAAAAGAACGCCAAAATCAGATTGGCAATCGGACCTGAAATCGACACCCAACGCCACGCGCGGCGCGGATCGCGGAAATTACGCGAATCGATGGGCATAGGACGCGCCCAGCCGAACAGAAAACTGCCTATCATCAGACACACCAGCGGCACGACAATCGTACCGACAGGGTCGATGTGCGGCAGCGGATTGAGCGTCAAACGCCCAAGCTGCTCGCCGGTATGGTCGCCCCAATAACGCGCCGTATAACCGCGTGCCACTTCGCGCACGGTAATGGCCAACAACACGGGCAATACTGCCAGCAAAAATACGCCTAAATCAAAATTTGCAAACATGGTTTTCCTTATCAAACATGCCGTCTGAAAACAAAAAATATCATTAACTATCCTTTCAGACGGCCCGAGGCTTTAATCTTCTTCTGTCTTATCCGAATCTAAAGACTCTTTCAGCTCTTCCCAAGTAATGCCTTTACCTTGCGGATTAAATTTGAAGACCGGTTCACTATAAAGTAATGGCGAATATCTTTAATAAAAGGCCTGTCATGCTGAAATTTAACACGCAGTACCGATTCCATAAAGGCTTTCAAACAGCATGATTCATTGCCTCTCGCTATCATACCTAATTCAATCGCCCTATCTATTTCAAGCCTAAAGGCCGTCTGAAACTTCAAATCCAGTTTCAGACGGCCTTTGATTTCCTATTTAAAATGCCACAGCTGTTTTACAGGCTGTAATACATTTCAAATTCCAGCGGATGCGGTGCCATGCGGATACGGCGGACATCTTCCTCTTTAAAGGCGATGTAGCTGTCGATCCAGTCTTTGCTGAACACGCCGCCGCGCAGGAGGAATTCGTGGTCGGCTTTGAGGGCGGCCAGTGCTTCTTCCAAAGAAGCGCAAACGGTTGGCACCAATGCATCTTCTTCCGGTGGCAGGTCGTACAGGTTTTTATCGGCAGGGTCGCCCGGATGGATTTTGTTTTGAATACCGTCCAAACCGGCCATCAACAAAGCGGCAAACGCCAAGTATGGGTTGGCGGTCGGATCAGGGAAACGCGCTTCAATACGGCGTGCTTTGCTGCTGTTCACAGATGGAATACGGATGGAAGCGGAACGGTTTTTAGCAGAATATGCCAATTTGGTCGGTGCTTCAAAATGCGGCACGAGGCGTTTGTAGGAGTTGGTGGACGGATTGGTAATCGCGTTCAAGGCTTTGGCGTGTTTGATGATGCCGCCGATGTAGTAGAGCGCGGTGTCGCTCAAGCCGGCATAGCCGTCGCCTGAGAACAGGTTTTGACCGTCTTTCCAAATGGATTGGTGAACGTGCATACCGCTGCCGTTGTCGCCCATGATAGGTTTGGGCATGAAGGTAGCGGTTTTACCGAAGTTGTGGGCAACGTTTTGAATCACATATTTCATGTCTTGGGTTTGGTCGGCACGTTTAACCAAAGTGGCGAAACGGGTACCGATTTCCATTTGGCTACCGGTACCGACTTCGGAGTGATGGACTTCCACTTCGATGCCGAGTTCTTCCAAAACATTGACCATGGCAGAACGCAGGTCTTGACCGCAATCAATCGGCGCAACAGGTGCGTAACCGCCTTTGACGGTCGGGCGGTGGCCGGTGTTTTGACCGTCCATGTGCAGGCCGCTTGACCATGCGCCGCTTTCGGAAGTGATTTCGTAACGGGTTTTGTGCATATCGGTTTCAAATTCTACGCCGTCAAAAACGAAGAATTCAGGCTCGGGGCCGAAATAGGCGGTGTCGCCGATACCGGAAGATTTCAAATAGGCTTCGGCGCGGCGTGCGATAGAACGAGGGTCGCGGTCATAGCCTTGGCCATCGGCCGGATCGATAACATCACAAGTAAAAACAACGGTGGTATCGTCATAGAAAGGATCAACGAAGGCTGTAGACGCATCGGGACGCAACTGCATATCGGAAGCCTGAATACCTTTCCAACCGCCAATGGACGAACCGTCAAACGCTTGACCGTTTTCAAACCATTCTTCGGGATCGTCGAGGACGATGCGGGCGGGGATGGTAAAGTGATGCTGCTTGCCTTTGGTATCGGTAAAGCGCAAATCTACGAAGCGGGCTTCGCTTTCTTCAATCAGTTTTACAGCGTCTTTGATGGACATCTTCAGCTCCTGAGGGAATAGGTTTAAGTTGTTATTCTACCACGGTAAGGCCGTCTGAAATACATCAGGGCACCCGTTTTTACGCAATGAAATATAGTTTCAGACGGCAAGATTGTCAACAATCCTTCTCTTGCTGTATTCTTGAAAACCGAAATCTAATCTGTATTACCGTCTTTTGTCCGAGTTTATAGTGGCTTAAAATAGAAAAGCCAATCATTCATCCTGTGCCGATAAGACAGTTATCGTGGCTCATGGTTGCAGACAAAGTTGTACATATACTCCCCAGATGTTTCAGGAAAAACATATTCCCATTTGCTTCCATAAGGAGGAGTATAAGAGTCAACCAACTTTGCTGATTTTGAATACACTGCAAAAGTTAATATCCGATATCTCCTATTACTGCAATCCATTTCTCTTAGTGATTTCATTTGAATAATAAATTTATTATTAAGATATTTTTGGGGTTTCTTATACCTATCATCAAACCAAGCCCGATTATGGGTGCGGCTATCCACATCGCCATAGGTAACACCATCATCATTAAAGCTTAATCCTACCCAATCTGTCGCTACAGCCTGAGTTGCTAATCCCACCGTTAATAATGCTAAAAGTAACATCTTTTTCATGCCAAACCTCTGTAATTTTTATCAAAAAATAAAGTTGTATTATAAAAAATGGATTTTTCAGGTAGCAAAAAATTATATCATGCCGTTGTAAAGCGCATTTACCCTCCAGCGTTCCCATCTTCCCTTCGTCGTTATAAAATAGCTGTCCTATTTTTGGAATACAACCATGACAACTATCTCCCGTTACGCCGTTTTTGGCAATCCCGTTGCACACAGTAAATCGCCGCAAATCCATCAGCAGTTTGCGCTGCAGGAAGGCGCGGCCATCGAATATGGGCGCATTTGTGCCGAAATCGGCGGTTTTGCCGAGGCCGTTGCGGCGTTTCGTGCCGAGGGTGGGCAAGGTGCGAATGTAACTGTCCCATTCAAGCAGGAAGCTTTTGCGCTGGCGGACGAACATTCCGACCGCGCCTTGGCTGCCGGCGCGGTCAATACGCTGGTGTGGTTGGAAGACGGCAGAATACGCGGCGACAATACCGACGGTATCGGTTTGGCCAACGACATCACGCAGGTCAAAAACATTGCCATAGAGGGCAAAACCATTTTGCTTTTGGGCGCAGGCGGCGCGGTGCGCGGCGTGATTCCGGTTTTGAAAGAACACCGCCCTGCCCGTATCGTCATTGCCAACCGTACTCATGCCAAAGCCGAGGAATTGGCGCAGCTTTTCGGCATTGAAGCTGTCCCGATTGCGGATTTGAACAGCGGTTTCAATATCATCATCAACGGCACGTCCGGCGGCTTGAGCGGTCAGCTTCCTGCCGTCAGCCCTGAAATTTTCCGCAACTGCCGCCTTGCCTACGATATGGTTTACGGCGAAGCGGCGCAGGCGTTTTTGAACTTTGCCCAAAGTAACGGCGCGGCCGAAGTTTCAGACGGCCTGGGTATGCTGGTCGGTCAGGCTGCCGCCTCCTACCATATTTGGCGCGGATTTACGCCCGATATCCGCCCTGTTATCGAATACATGAAAGCCCTGTAACATGTTCCGCATCATCAAATGGCTGATTGCCCTGCCCATCGGTATCTTCATTTTCTTCAATGCTTATGTGTACGGCAACATCATTACCTACCGCGCCGTCGCGCCCAGTAAAACCGCTTTCATGTCCATGCGCATGAGCCAGTTTGCAAAAGAAGGCCGCGATGTCGAGCTGGATTACCGCTGGGTGCCTTACGACCAAATCTCCGTCAACCTCAAAAAAGCCCTGATTGCTTCCGAAGACGCCAACTTTGCCGAACACAGCGGCTTTGACTGGAACGGCATCAAATACGCCATGAAGCGCAATAAGCAAAGCGGCGAAGTCAAAGCCGGCGGTTCGACCATCAGCCAGCAACTGGCGAAAAACCTGTTTCTCAACGAAAGCCGCAGCTACATCCGCAAAGGCGAAGAAGCGGCGATTACGGCGATGATGGAAGCCGTTACCGACAAAGACCGCATTTTTGAGCTGTATCTGAACTCAATCGAATGGCACTACGGCGTATTCGGCGCGGAAGCTGCGTCCCAGTATTTCTACAAGAAACCTGCCTCCGCCCTTACCCGCCAACAAGCCGCCAAACTCACGGCACGCGTTCCGGCTCCGCTGTTTTACGCAGACCACCCTAAGAGCAAACGGATGCACAACAAAACCAATATCATCCTGCGCCGCATGGGTTCGGCAGAATTACCTGAAAGCGATATGGATTAATTAAAAAGGCCGTCTGAATATTTCAGACGGCCTTTGTTTTTTAGGCTTTCTCTTCCGGCTCCGGTACGTCAAACACTTGGCGCAGGTAAGCGAGGAAGGTGTTGTTGGTGGTCATGGTTTTGCCCGGGGAGTCGGAGAGCTTGGCGACGGATTGTCCGTTACACTCGACGAGCTTCAAGACAATGTTCAAAGGCGTGTGTCCCAAATCGTTGGTTAGGTTGGTACCGATACCGAAACTGGTTTTGAAACGGTCTTTGAAGTATTGGTGCAACGCCCATGAACGCTCAATATCGAGGCCGTCTGAAAAGGTCAGCATTTTGGTGCGGCTGTCGATTTTGAGTTTTTTGTAATGCTCGTAGGCTTTGTCGCCCCAGACATAAGGATCGCCGCTGTCGTGGCGCAGGCCGTCGAAGAGTTTGGCGAAGTACAGGTCGAAGTCGCGCAAGAAAGCATCCATGCCAACCACGTCGGTCAGGGCGATACCGAGGTCGCCGCGGTATTCATGTACCCAGCTTTCCAGCGCAGCTTTTTGGAAATTGCGCAAACGTACGTCCAAAGCTTGGAAGGCTTGGAGGAACTCGTGCGCCATGGTACCGATGGGTGTGATGCCGAGTTTTTTGGCCAGATAAACGTTGCTGGTACCGCGCACAATGTCGGGAGCGGCTTCTAATAAGGTGCGGATAACGTGTTCCTGCCATGCAAGGGTGTAGCGGCGGCGCGTACCGAAATCGGAAATAAGGAACGGCGGATCATTCGGATTTTGTGTAGCTGCAATTTCTTTCAGCTGTTGTGCTTTGGCCTGCAAACGGCGCTCGCCTTCTTCAATGACGGCAGGCGTTTCCAAGCGGCGGAAATAGAGTTCGTTGACGATGGCGAGAATGAAAATCTCGAAGAACATCGCCTGTATCATCGGGCCTTCGATGCGGATGTTCAGACGGCCTTGATCGTCAGGACTGACTTGAACGAAGCGGCGTTGGAGCTGGAAAAGTTCGAGATAATCGACAAAGTCGCTTTTGATAAAGCGCAGACTGCGCAGATAGTCGAGTTCGTCATGGGTAAAGCGCAGCTGGCACAGAGAGTCGAGTTCGCGTTCCAAGTCTTCTTGAATATCGGCCAGCGGATACACCATCTCTTTGTTGCGGCAGCGGAATTCGTAGAGGCTGTGGGTTTGCGGGAATTGGTGCAACACGACTTGCAGCATGGTAAATTTGTACAGGTCGGTATCAAGCAGGGATTGGATAATGGGCTGATAAGCAGACATAAGTTTTCTCTGAGTAAACGTGGGCTTGATGAGGGTATCGATTTTAATAGGAAAGGCCGTCTGAAAGAAACCTTATTCAGACGGCCTTTATCTTATTTAATCCAACTGCGCTACGGAAACCGGCAAAGAACGGATGGCAGACAACATCGTGCTGGCATCTTTTTGCTGTTTACGGAACGCGGCCATATTGGTCGGGGTCAATTTCGGCGTCGGCAAGGCGACGGTAGTCGGGTTGACCGGCTGGCCGTTGACGCGTGCTTCGTAGTGCAGGTGCGGACCGGTAGAACGGCCGGTTGTACCCACAAAACCAATCACTTCACCGGCACGAACTCTGCCGTCGGCAGGACTGAACGCGCTCATGTGGCCGTACAGGGTTTCCACACCGTTGGCATGACGAATCATCACGGTATTGCCGTAGCCGCCTTTCCAACCTTTGAAAATCACTTCGCCGTCGGCAGCGGCCTTAATCGGCGTACCGGTCGGCGCGGCATAGTCGATACCGGTGTGCATACGGACGGTATGCAGAACCGGGTGAACACGGTAGCCGAACGGGGAAGAAATGCGCGTGTATGCAACAGGCTCGGTATTAAAGCCTTCTTTTTGTTGCAGGGACTTACCGTTTTGGTCGTAGTAGCTACCGCTTTCTTCGTCGCCTTTGCCTTGGCTGTAATAATAGGCTTGGTAGGTTTTGCCGTCTTTAACCACTTCAGCCGCCAAAATATCGCCGACCGCCATTTGCTGACCGCGGAAATACATGCTGTTGTACAAAAGACGCACGGTATCGCCTTCGCCCAAGTCGCTCATATTGAACGAATCGGCAAAGATTTCTTTGAGCTGGATATACACTTCGGAAGGGATTTCGGCACGGAGCATATCGCCGATGGCGGAAGTGCGGATTTGCACGGAGCGCAGGGTCGGCATGGTTTTCATGTCGATTTCGGCATTGGAGATGCGCCATTTGCCTTTGACTTTTTCCAAAGCCACCAAGTTGCGTTCCAATTCTTCATCGGTAAAGAATTGAACATCGGTCACTTGGCCTGAAGAATCGATGCGGATGTTGACAGATTGGTTGGTCCGCAGGTTTTTCATGTCAAGGTTGGCATTATTTTTCGCCATGATTTGCTTGATGTCTTCTTGGTTGACACCCATGCGCGTCAAAACGTCTGCCAAAGAGTCGCCGGCTTGGACGGCTTCTTGCACCCAATAGCTGGATTGATAAGTATTGGTTTCCACATAAACGGCAGGCAGCTCTTCGGAAATACGCTCGACTTTGAAATCGGTTTGTGCAGGTTGAGGGTCGGTAATGGCGTATGCGGTCATGATGCCTGAAGCCGGCAGCAGAAACGCTAAGAGGGTTGCTTTGAATCGAGTGGAATATTTGTTTTTAATCACGCGTTATCCTTAATGGGGCGGTCTGTTTTTGAGGTTTGCAGAATGCCGGCACATCCGGCCTGCCGCGACCGCCTGCTGGTTTAAACAGTTTTGGGGATAAAGGACTTTGAGTCTTTTTTCCGATCTGAAAATCAGGTTTTCATTCGGAATGAATGAGGTCGTGTTTGAGATTGACGTTATTATCAGGGCTATTGTGTTGATTTACACCCTGTTTTTCTGAAATTTACGCCTTGCATTTTAGCATGACAGCCCGTTTTTTCCAAACCGGCCGTCTGAACGGCTCTTTTTCAGGGCGTAAAAGCAAGGTTCCGAAACACATCATTTGTCGCGTAAAATAACGGTTTTCCTATCTATTTGCGCTTATGAAGCTGACCCTCGCCCTCCCCTCGCTCAACCGTTTTGCCGACGAATCCGTGCCTGCGCTTTCCTTACCTGCTTTTAACCGTCTTTTGCGTTACGGCATATTACGCAAAGAAACACTCAGGCCGTCTGAATTTTACGGACGCCATTTGTGGAGCGGCAGCTTCATTACCCAAGTGCAACGTTTACGCCACACAAGCCAAAAACGCACAGCCGCTTTTGCCTCTCCGGTTTGGCAACAAATGGGCATGCACCATGTCAACATTATCAGCGGCGAGTTTGTCGGCATCCAAAAAGAGGAGGCGCAACGGTTATGTGCGGATTTGTCGGCGTTTTATCAAGATAAAGATTGGCAATTCGAGCCGCTTTGCGAAAGCATGTGGCTGCTCAATATGCCGAAGATTGAAGATTGGGGCGCGGAATGTGTTTTGGATGTGTGCGGGCAGCCGGAAATGGACGGTCAGGCACACGGCAAAGATGCGGTGTCTTGGTTGGCCATGCAGACGGAAATCCAAATGTTTCTCCACACGCATCCGATTAACCAAGCACGCGAACAACAAGGCTTGCCGGAAATCAACGGTTTGTGGCTGTGGAATGATGCGGACGGTACACAGTCTGCGGATATTGTCGCCACAGACAGCGTATGGGCACGTTTTTCGGATACGCCCAAACTCGATGCGCCGTATGATTTGAAGGCTTGGTTTGAGATGGTTCAAGAAACAGGCAACACGGTTTCAGACGGCCTTATCTTTTTGGACGACTTGGTTTCCACCTTACAGACAGGCGATGTTTGGGCATACAAAGATATTTTGGAAAGCTGGGAAACCCGTTGGTTTGCACCTTTATGGGACGCACTCGCTTCAGGCCGTCTGAAAACCGTTTGTATTGCCACAGACGGTGAAAACGGCGGCACGCTGGAAATCAGCCGCCGTTCCAAATGGGCATTTTGGCGCAAAGCTAAAACGTTTAACGGATCGTGGTAAGCGGTTTTAAGCCTCCATCGCCTCCAATTTGGCTGAAATTTTGTCCCACACATCCTGCAACGGAATCGCTTTCAACAAACGTGTCGGATCGTTGGTATCGATACTGTCGGGGTGAGGTAATTCGGCATAATCGCCGGCATAAATGACTTCCGCCTGCTCGGAATAGGGACGCCATTTATCCACCCATGACGCGCCAAACAAAGCGATTTGCGGTTTATCCAAAGCAGCGGCGATGTGCATCGGTGCGGAATCGACACCGACAAACAGCTTCGCTCCCTCAATGGCCGCCGCCAATTCACGCAGGCTCAAGCATCCGGACAACACATATACTTTTCTGCCTTCCGGAATATTCAGACGGCCTATAATTTCCTGAAGCATGTATTGTTCGACAGTGTCGGGAGAAGCAGTCAATACGACATTCTGCCCGCTGTTGAGCAGAAGCTGTACGATGGCGGCGTTTTTGCCGTCTTCCCAACATTTGAAATGCCAACGCGCTCCCGGGTGCAGTAACACATAATCTTCGCCGTTCCAACCCTGCTCACGCAATTTCTGCCGCATGCTTTCCCTTGCATCTTGTGCCACCCAAAGGCGTACCTTCGCATCGGCCACGTCTTCCGGCTGGATAAGCGGCGCAAGGATATTCAACTGGTTTTCAACGATATGATGGCTGGTATCAAGCTCATGGTTGATAAAATCATGACAGAAACGCCACCAGAAACCGTCTCGCTTGATGCAGTCAAAACCCACGCTGCAACGGGCGCACAGTTTGGCAATTACCGCTGCGCGCCATTGGTCGGACAGATTGAAAGCCCAGTCATAATCGCGCGCCTTCAGCTTAGACAAAAGATTTTTCTCACACGCCAACTGTTTGAATACGCCCAGCTTCTTCCAATTTCGATCAATGGTAAAAATCTGCGCAATCTGCGGATTATCGGCAATCAGCTGCCCCGTACCGGCATACACCAGCATATCGATTTCGCAATCGGGGAAACGGGTTTTCAGCGCATTGACCACCGGCGTGCTTAGCAGCACATCACCATGATGGCGCAATTTGATGATCAGAATACGTTTGGGTTGGGCTAAAGACATACAAAACTTTCAGACGGCCAGTTGATTGGCTGCTATTGTAAAGCGGAAAACAGGTTTCATAAAATACAAAACAGGCCGTCTGAAACCTATCCTGCTGATTCATCGCTATAAAATCCGCACAAGTCATGCAATTTATATTACAATCCGCACCCCGTGGTTCGAAAACCTCCCACATTAAAAAACTAAGGAAACCTCATGTCCCGCAACAACGAAGAGCTGCAAGGCATCTCCCTTTTGGGCAACCAAAAAACCCAATACCCGAGCGAATACGCGCCTGAAATTTTGGAAGCGTTCGACAACAAACATCCCGACAACGACTATTTCGTCAAATTCGTCTGCCCCGAGTTCACCAGCCTCTGCCCGATGACCGGCCAGCCCGACTTTGCCACCATCTACATCCGCTACATCCCCCATATCAAAATGGTGGAAAGCAAATCCCTGAAACTCTATCTCTTCAGCTTCCGCAACCACGGCGACTTCCATGAAGACTGCGTCAACATCATCATGAAAGACCTCATCGCCCTGATGGATCCGAAATACATCGAAGTATTCGGCGAATTCACACCGCGCGGCGGCATCGCCATTCATCCGTTTGCCAACTACGGCAAAGCAGGCACAGAGTTTGAAGCTTTGGCACGCAAACGCCTGTTTGAGCACGATGCACAATAATCCTATTCAGACAGCCTAACGCCCTTTTCATTACAAGACTTTCTCTATTGCACAATCTTGCAAGGCTTCATGCCGTCTGAAAAACTTCCGAAAGATTCCCATGTACGAATTTACTGCCGCACAGCAGAAGAAAGCGCTCTTCTGGCTGGTGCTTTTCCATATTTTTATTATTGCCGCCAGCAATTATCTGGTGCAGTTCCCCTTTCAAATTTTCGGTATCTTTACCACTTGGGGCGCATTTTCCTTCCCCTTTATCTTCCTCGCTACCGACCTGACCGTGCGCATTTTCAGCGCGCCGTTGGCGAGACGGATTATTTTTTGGGTGATGTTCCCCGCCCTGCTGCTCTCTTACGTCTTCTCCGTCCTCTTTCATGACGGCAACTGGACAGGCTGGGCATCTTTAACCGAATTTAACACCTTCGTCGGCCGCATCGCATTGGCCAGCTTTTCCGCCTATGCGCTCGGGCAAATCCTCGATATTTTTGTGTTCAACAAATTACGCCGTCTGAAATCATGGTGGGTTGCCCCCACCGCTTCTACCGTTATCGGCAACGCTTTGGACACGCTGGTGTTTTTCGCCGTTGCCTTTTACGCAAGCAACGATGAATTTATGACGGCAAACTGGCAGGGCATTGCATTTGTCGATTATCTGTTCAAACTTGCCATCTGCACCCTCTTCTTCCTGCCTGCCTACGGCATCGTATTGAGCATCTTGACCAAAAAACTGACTTCCTTAAACGTCCGTCAAGAAATGCCCGAATCGGTTTTAGCCAAATAAGCAGTAGATAAAAAACAAGGCCGTCTGAAACTTTAATCGTTCAGACGGCCTTTTATGTTTTAAACAATTAACCGGTCAATTGTTTGGTAATCAGTTTTTTCAACGGTGGGAAGTTATTGCTTGCACGCAATACCAAACCGCGCAACAGTTTCGCCGGAGCCGTTTCATTGGTAAAGAGTTTCAGCAGCATATTGGTGCCGTGGTAAATCGGATGGGCATGGAACATATGCTTGGTGCTGTATTTTTCCAGCAGGCTCTTCGCACCAATATCCTGACCGCGTTGCTCGGCTTCGAGAACCAATTTAGCCAAAAGATCGGCACTTGCCAGACCCAAGTTGAAGCCGTGCGCAGTAACCGGATGCATACCGACCGCGGCATCGCCGATCAACGCGCTGCGTTTGCCATAGAAACGTTGGGCAATCATACCGACCAAAGGATAATTGTGAATGGTGCTGACCAATTCCATATCGCCCAAACGGCCTTTGAGTTGCTCTTTCACGCTGGCTGCCAATTCTTCCGGCGACATGTTTTTAATCGTTTCGGCTTTATCGCTGTCCACCGTAATCACTGTATTAGTCAAGTGCTCTTCCAAAGGCAGCAACGCAATGGTGCGGCCGTAGTGGAAGCATTCATATGCAGTATGCAGGTTGGACAAAGTATGCTTCATGCGGCACACAAACATGGTGCGGCTGTAATCGTGCATATCGGAAGAAATGCCCAATTGACGGCGCGTTTGCGAGAAGCGGCTATCGGCGGCCAACAACAGACGGCCGGTCAATACTTCGCCGTTTTCCAAAATAACTTGCGCCTCATCGTCAGAAGTTTTGACTTCTTTAACATTGGTGCCGGCCAGAATTTTGACGTTTTCCAATTTGGACACGACTTCATAAGCGGCTTTGCGGATATTGTGGTTGGAGATCAAATAGCCCAGGCAATCCGCAGGCTCGCCACGCGCCTGAGTCGGTTGCGGGAAGTGGAGCTGGTAATCGGAATGGCCGTTCAACACTTTGGCATCGCGCAAAGGATAAATTTCGTCTTTTGGAATCAAATCCCACATACCCAATCGCTGCATGATTTCGCGCGACAAGTGCGTCAGTGCGATTTCACGGCCATCATACGGCGGATTTTGCAACACTTCTAAAGGACTTCTTTCAATCAGGGTTATGTTCAAGCCGCTTCCGGCCAACTCTGCGGCAAAACTTAATCCGGCAGGGCCTGCGCCGACGACGAGAATATCACTGTGTAAGCTCATGGGAGGAATTCCTTGTATTCAACTGATACGGATTTTTTCAGACGGCCTTAAGTTTACTGTGTTTAGCTACAAGAGGGTAAATCAAAGGCATTTGATAGATTATATAGAAAGAGTTGATAGAATAAAACAAAGGCTATCGATTATAAGCACGTTTTTACTTTGGCCTTAATATAAATCAAGCTTCACGACATACGGATTTTATCAAACAGACAAAACCGTCAGATAAACAAAAACCGCATTCCGAAAAGGAATGCGGCTTTCAATCGTAAAACGATTATTCTTCAGAACCGGTATAAGGACGGATGCTGACGGTTTTACGGTTCAGCGCGCCTTTGGTTTTGAATTCAACGTAACCGTCGACTTTAGCAAACAAAGTGTGGTCTTTGCCCATGCCTACGTTGTCACCTGCGTGGAATTTAGTACCACGTTGACGAACGATGATAGAGCCTGCCGGAATCAGCTCGTTGCCGTAGGCTTTAACGCCCAAGCGTTTGGCTTCTGAATCGCGACCGTTGCGGGTGCTACCGCCTGCTTTTTTACTTGCCATTTGTAATACTCCTGAACTTACTTGAAATTAGGCGATTGCCACGATTTCGATTTGGGTGAAATTTTGGCGATGGCCTTGGCGTTTTTGGTAGTGTTTGCGACGACGCATTTTGAAAATACGTACTTTCTCGCCACGACCATGAGCAACGACTTTAGCTGTTACTTTTGCGCCTTCGATAAAAGGTGCGCCTACTTTTACAGATTCGCCGTCAGCAATCATCAAAACTTCAGTCAGTTCGATTTGGCTGTCGAGTTCGGCTGGTATCTGTTCTACTTTCAATTTTTCGCCAACGGAAACTTTGTATTGTTTACCGCCGGTTTTTACGACCGCGTACATACTCAACTCCATGAGAATTAGGTTAACATTCCGCACACCATGTGCGAAACGAGCTATTATATTTCTATTTGCCTGTTTTGTCAAAATTTATTTTATTCACAAGTGAAAAGGCCGTCTGAAAGATATGTTGCATGCTTTTTAACTGATATAATCACGCGCTGGATTGCTGATATCTTTATGCAACGTTATTACCCCGACCGAATGTACGGGTTTAAACAGATTCATTGGAGCCACCGCTCCGTTTTATCAACAGAGAATGTTTTATGCTCGAAAACCTGCCTTACTTCCAACGCCACCTGCCCGATGACCTTGCCAAAGTTAATGCGGTCATCAACCAAGCTGTTCAATCCGATGTTGCGCTGATTTCGCAAATCGGCACATACATCATCAGCGCGGGCGGTAAGCGCCTGCGTCCGATTATTACCATTTTGGCAGGCAAAGCAGTCGGGCATGACGATGAAAAACTGTACTCGCTGGCAGCGATGGTGGAATTCATCCACACCTCTACCCTCCTGCACGACGATGTCGTCGATGAAAGCGATTTGCGCCGCGGCCGTAAAACGGCAAACAACCTCTTCGGCAACGCGGCGGCTGTTTTGGTCGGCGACTTCCTATATACACGCGCCTTCCAACTGATGGTTGGTTCGGGCAGTATGCGTATTTTGGAAGTGATGGCAGACGCGACCAACATCATCGCCGAAGGCGAAGTCATGCAGTTGATGAACATCGGCAATACGGATATTACCGAAGAGCAATACGTCCAAGTTATCCAATACAAAACAGCAAAACTGTTTGAAGCTGCCGCGCAAGTCGGCGCAATTTTGGGCAAGGCTTCCCCCGAACACGAGCAAGCCTTGAAAGACTACGGCATGTACGTCGGTACGGCTTTCCAAATCATTGACGATGTATTGGACTACTCAGGCGAAACCGATGAAATCGGCAAAAACGTCGGCGACGATTTGGCAGAAGGCAAACCTACCCTGCCATTGATTTACCTGATGAGAAACGGCTCCGAGCAGGCAGCAAACGATGTGCGCCACGCGTTGGAAAATGCCGACCGCAGCTATTTTGAAAAAATCCACGACTATGTCGTCAACTCCGACGCTTTGCCGTATTCGATTTCCGAGGCGAAAAAAGCCGTCGACAAAGCCATCGCTTCATTGGACGTGTTGCCTGACAGCGAAGTCAAAGAAGCCATGATCCAACTGGCAAAAGAATCCTTGGCCCGAGTATCTTAATCCGATGAATTTCAGCTTTGTCCCTTTGTTTCTGGTTACGCTGATTTTTTTAGGCGTTGTCAGCAACAACAACTCGATTACGATTTCGGCGGCCGTCTTATTGTTGATGCAGCAAACCGCTTTGTCGCAATACATTCCCTTCGTGGAAAAACACGGCTTGCAAGTGGGCATCATTATGCTGACCATCGGCGTATTGAGTCCGCTGGTTTCCGGCAAAATACAGATTCCGCCGCTGTCTGAATTTCTCAATTTCAAAATGATTGCCGCCGTCCTTATCGGCATCTTCGTCGCTTGGCTTGCCGGACGCGGCGTTCCATTGATGAGCGAACAGCCTGTTTTGGTAACCGGATTATTAATCGGCACCGTCATCGGCGTTGCCTTTGTCGGTGGCATTCCGGTCGGCCCTTTGATTGCCGCCGGCTTATTGTCTTTTGTTGCCGGAAAGGTTTAAAATCCCCTCCTTTAACGCCTCGCCATAGTTCAACGGATAGAACATATGCCTCCTAAGCGTAAAATACAGGTTCGATTCCTGTTGGCGAGGCCACTATTTCAATAAAAGCCTTTCATACTTTGAAAGGCTTTTTTATTATCAACAAATAAAGGCCGTCTGAAACTTTTCAGACGGCCTTTTCATTTTGCTAAATCGTTAACCCGGACGACCATCCGAACGAGGACGGATCAGCCAAGGAATATATTTCCATGCGTACAACAGCAGAGACACGGCAAACAAAGCGGCGGAGCAACGGATACTGTGTATGTATGCCGTACCGCTCACAAAGGTAGCCAAAACACGGATAACCGTTGCGGCAATCATCAGCCAAAAGGCGACAGGAACCACTTTAGGCGGCGGATAAATAGAGTTGCCGGTATGGCCAAGCGCAGTTCGTGCCATCATGCCCAAAGTCAGCACGCCGATACCGCCAACGCCGATAAGGTGTACGCCCAAATTCAGGAAACTTGAAATCCAATAAGAAATACCGACAGCAATCAAGCCCAAGCCTGTAAACAGATAGCCGGCAAACAAAATCCAAAGCATAGGCTCTTTCAGTACGGCTTTATACCACCAGCGGTACACCTGCACGGTAAAAATCACACCGGCAGCAATAGAGAACAAAGCAGCCAATTCCGGCAATATGTTATGAGCCATCATCATGGCAGTCAGCATAGGCAGCCAAAGCGATGCGTGCGCGACCCATTGAGGGCTGGGAATTTGCGGCACGTTCAAACGTTTGGACGTAAAGAACGAGATAATCCGCATACCGATCAAACCGATAAAACCGGCCACCATAATCAAACCGGATTGCAGACCGGTCATCAGCGCGATGGCATCAAACGGCTGCATTTTCATATGGAACGCGAAATGGGTGCCGCCCAAAACAAAAATAGCAAATACGGCAACATAGTTGCGCTTGTTTTGAGAACGGATTACCGGCAAAGCCATGCATACCGCGCCATACCAGAAAAAGATCGTACCAAATATACCGCTTGCCGTTGCACCCCAGCCGGGAATAAACGCACACAAACGCGCAAGCAGCCAAAATGCAGTCAAACCTGCCAACGCCTTGCCGCGCGTGGGCGGCTGGCCAGTCCAAGTTGCCACGGCCGTCAGCAAGAATGCAATGACGACCAATCCGGCGTAGCCCCAAATCATTTCATGGGCATGCCAATAAAAACCCGGCAATTCAGGCGTACCCTGATAGCCGAAGCCCCAAAGCAATATAGACAATGCGCCATACAAAGCCGCCAACGAATAAAACGGGCGGAAGGCCATTGCCCACACAGGATGTTTGAACAAATCGTTCATAGTGGTTCCTTCAATTTTTATATCATTATAAAACAGCAACAGAGGCCGTCTGAAACTTTTCAGACGGCCATTGATTCCCTTCCCTATTACACATTCTCAGGCAAAGGCAAAAAAGGTTCAATCGCAGGAAAAAGCTCGCGTTCCTCAAAACGCGCATGATCGCGCAAAGTCACCGCAAAATCCTTATTCCATGATTCATTCATATATTCAGGATGAGCCATCATCGCACGCAGCTTGGCATGATCACCTTCAAAACGCTGCCTCAACGCCGGATCAACCTTATCCCAATACGGCGCAAACATGGTTTCCTCTTCCAAAAAATGTGGCTCAAGCTCCGCAAAATGAGGCTCCAGCTCCGCTTGATGGCTTTGCTCGGGAGTACGCAGGAGACGGACGCACAACGACAGCGAGCCATGATGCTCACGAGAAAGTTCTATTAAGGCAGGGTGGCGTTTCAAGGGTTTCATAAGTTCGTTATAATGGCAACAGTCTGTCAAACTGGATTAATTCAAATGTTTCGGATATTATGAAACCCAACCCCACATAAAGTCAAACAGCCCTTTACCAAACACTACCCTTTTGACATATAAGAAAAAAATATTCAAAGAGCCAGCCATGTATCTGACCCAACATACCGATTACGGATTGCGCGTATTGGTTTATACCGCCATTAACGATGACACCCTCGTCAATATCAGCACCATTGCCGAGACTTACAATATTTCCAAAAGCCATTTGATGAAAGTGGTTACCTCATTAGTCAAAGGCGGATTTCTGGTCAGCGTGCGCGGCAAAGGCGGCGGTTTGCGCTTGGCGGATGTTCCTGAAAAAATCAACATCGGCGCAGTCGTCCGCCATCTTGAGCCGATGCAGGTTGTCGAATGCATGGGCGATAACAACGAATGCCTCATCACCCCATCCTGCCGACTGACCGGCATCATTACCGGCGCCATCAAAGCCTTCTTCAACCATTTAGATCAATACTCCCTGCAAGATCTTTTGGACAAACCAACCTACGACATACTCTATACCCCGCGTATCCCCATCAACGAAGTACGCAGAATGGTTGATTAAACCTTCAGGCCGTCTGAAAACAGTCCAGCTATATCGAAATAATCATCAGCCTCTCAATATAGGGGCGTGTGGTATTACTCGGAAAAATAAACAATGCCGTCTGAAATTAAGATTTTCAGACGGCATTGGTTTATAAAAAAACCTGCAGCTTAAATAAACGACTTTCATTTGATAGGTTAATTTTTATACTGAATACGTCAAATATGAGACAACAGAAAACCATAAAATAAGAATAATCATAGCAACCGTAAAATTTATTCTTAATATTTTCAAATAAAATTTATTGGATATTTTTTGTATTCCAAACAGCACTCTGAAAAATTTAAATTGCATACTTCCAATAAATAGATATTCAAAAAAACCTATATCCACCCCTTCTGATTTTAATATTTTATATACCATTACTGAATTAATTATAATTGCAATAAAATACAAAAATATTAAACAAAACAGAAAATAAGGCAATAACTCCACCAAACTACTCCTTCTTTTTTAAAAAGAATTTTTCCTAAAAAATATATTGGACGACATAACCGAATTGCTATACTCGACATTATATTCCAACCCTTCACAAACCAATAAATACAAAAATGCCCGAAGCCAAAAGCCTCGGGCATTTTTAATATTTGGTGGGTCCGGTGGGTTTCGAACCCACGACCAAGGGATTATGAGTCCCCTGCTCTAACCCCTGAGCTACAGACCCGTCAAGAGTAGAAGCGGATTATAGCATAACTTGTTGCTTGTTCAAGATGCCGGGCAAATGTTTCAGACGGCCTGTTGGTTTTCTATCCGGGCATTATGCCGATACGCCCAATGCTTCCCAAACTTTCAAAGCATCTGCCGTTGCTTTAACATCGTGAACACGGATGATTTGCGCGCCTCGGGCGACTGTGGCCAAAGCGGCTGCCACGCTGCCGTGTACGCGTTTGGCGGCATCTTGTTCGCCTGTCAGCTCGCCAATCATGCTTTTGCGCGATATGCCGATCAGAAGGGGGAATCCGGTTGCTTCCATCAACTCAGGCAAATGTTGTATCAGGGTAATGTTGTGTTGCAGGTTTTTGCCGAAACCGAAGCCGGGGTCGAGCGTGATGCGTTCAGGGTCAATGCCTGCTTGAACGCATTCTGCCGCGCGTGCTTTTAAATAACGCGCGATTTCTTCGACGACATCTTGATATTGCGGATTAAGCTGCATGGTTTTGGGCAAACCCTGCATGTGCATGAGACACACGCCTGTCTTCGGCTGTTGCGCCAATAATGCGACTGCGCCTTCATCACTCAATGCGGCAACATCGTTGATAATATCGACGCCGCCTTGCGCCAAGGCTTTTTCCATGATTGCCGTGTGGCGCGTGTCCAAGCTGACGGGAACATTCCACTTGGCCACTTCCGCCAAAACCGGCTGCACTCTGGCCCATTCTTCTTCGAGAGAAACACCATCCGAACCCGGGCGGGTAGATTCGCCGCCGATATCAAGAATATCCGCGCCGTCTTTCAGCAGCTGCTCGGCATGTGCCAATGCTGTTGAGACATTTTGCGAATAGGTGCCGCCATCGGATAATGAATCGGGGGTCAGATTGACGATGCCCATGATTTTCGGTTTGTCCAAGGCGATTTCAAATCGGCCTGCCTGCCAAATGCGTGTGTTCATAATGCGTCCATTGATGAAATAATAGGATAGAGGCCGTCTGAAATTTTTCAGACGGTCTTTAGGTTTTGACTTCAAAACAGTAAATTACATTCCGCCGTAATTCGGTCCGCTCGCACCTTCGGGACAAATCCAAGTGATGTTTTGCGTCGGGTCTTTGATGTCACACGTTTTGCAATGAACGCAGTTGGCGGCGTTGATTTGCAGGCGCGGGCTGCCGTTTTCTTCGACGATTTCATACACGCCTGCCGGACAATAGCGCGTTTCAGGCGAGGCGTATTCTTTGTAGTTTACGTCTATCATGACCTGCGGATTTTTCAGCACCAAATGGTCGGGTTGGTTTTCTTCGTGCGCAAGGTTGGCAAGGAAAACGCTGCTCAAACGGTCGAAGGTCAAAACGCCGTCGGGCTTCGGATAATCAATCGGCTTGCATTCGGCGGCTTTTTTGAGCTGCTCGTTGTCTTTGCCGTGATGTTTCAAAGTCCACGGGGCTTTGCCTCTGAAAATCATTTGGTCGATACCGGTATAGACCGAGCCGAGGTAAACGCCCCATTTGAATGACGGACGGACATTGCGCGCGGCGTAAAGCTCTTGATACAGCCAGCTTTGTTCAAAGCGTTGCTGATAATCGGTGGCCTCTTTGCCGCTGTCGAAGCTTTCCACTTCTTCGAGTTTTTCCAACACAGGGAACACGGCTTCTGCGGCAAGCATGGCAGATTTCATGGCCGTATGGATGCCTTTGATGCGCGGCATATTCAGGAAACCTGCGGCATCACCGACCAAAACGCCGCCTTTGAACGAGAGTTTCGGCAGGCTTTGCAAACCGCCTTCAATCAGCGAACGTGCACCATACGCGATACGGCGGCCGCCTTCGAAGGTTTTGCGGATTTCAGGATGGGTTTTGAAACGTTGGAACTCTTCAAACGGCGACAGATAAGGGTTTTGATAATCCAAACCGACCACAAAGCCGACAGCGACTTTGTTTTCGTCAAAATGATAAATAAACGAGCCACCGTAGGTTTTGCTGTCCAACGGCCAGCCTGCGCTGTGCATGACCAAACCGGGTTGATGTTTTTCAGACGGCACTTCCCAAATTTCTTTAATGCCCAAGCCGTAAGTTTGCGGTTCGCTGTTTTGGTCGAGCTTAAATTGTTCAATGACTTGCTTGGAAAGCGAACCGCGACAGCCTTCGGCAAATATGGTTTGCTGCGCCCAAAGCTCCATGCCGGGCTGAAATGAATCGGTCGGTTCGCCGTCTTTGCCCACACCCATATTGCCGGTCGCAATGCCTTTGACCGAACCGTCTTCGTGATACAGCACTTCGGCGGCGGCAAAGCCCGGATAGATTTCCACACCCAAATTTTCCGCCTGCTCCGCCAGCCAGCGCACGACTTCGCCCAAGCTGGCAATATAGTTCGCATGGTTGTCGAAATTCGGGGTAACCGGCAAGTTGAAGGCTTTTTTCTCGGTCAGGAACAAAACCCTGTCCTTCGTCACTGTACGCGTCAGCGGCGCGCCTTTTTCTTTCCAATCAGGAATCAGCTCATTCAAAGAAATCGGATCGATGATGGCACCGGCCAGCGAGTGCGCGCCGGCCTCCGAACCCTTCTCCACCACGCAAACGCTGATTTCACGTCCATTCTTTTCGGCAAGCTGCTTGAGTTTGATGGCGGCAGACAAACCCGACGGGCCTGCGCCGACAATCACGACATCGTATTGCATACTGTCGCGCTCGATGGTTTCTGTCATAGTGGTTCCTGTATTGTCATTATTCAATTTAATCCGCTAATTATACAGCCTGGACATATAGTTACCAAATACAACAAAAGGCCGTCTGAAACTTTACTCAAATTTCAGACGACCTTTACTGTGTTCAAAAGATTACTGCGCTTTGGTTTCCGTTACAAAACCGATTTTGCTGATACCGGCTTCGCGCGCCGCTTGCAGGGCTTGGTTGACATAATCGTATTCAACCGCTTTATCCGCCGCAATCGCCACAATCACATCTTCGTTTTTCGCTTTGGCTTCTTTCAGCTTGGCAGTTACCGTTGCCAAATCCACTTTGGTATCGGAATCGCCACCAACGATATAAGCACCACTGGCATCAATGCTCAAACGCAAAGGATCTTTAGGCTGCTTATCCTCTTTCGCCGCTTTTTCCGAAGCAGTCGGCAACTCCAAAGGAATCGAGTGGGTCAGCACCGGCATGGTAATCATAAATACAATCAGCAACACCAGCATCACGTCCACCAAAGGCGTAACGTTGATATCCGACATCGGCGCATCATCGCCGGAATTCATTGATCCGAAAGCCATGGTTTAATCCTTTTGGTTCAGAAGGCGGACATGCAGGTCATGTGCAAATGCGTCCATATCTTGCGCGATGGTTTTTGTACCGCGATTGAGGAAGTTGTACGCCAATACGGCCGGAATCGCCACAAACAGGCCGACAGCAGTCGAAACCAAAGCTTCGCCAATCGGACCGGCTACCGCAGCAATGCTCATTTGGCCGCTTTCGCTGATGCCGATCAGGGCATGGTAAATACCCCAAACCGTACCCAAGAGGCCGATAAACGGAGCGGTTGCACCGATAGAGGCCAAAGCGGTCATACCGTAGTCGAACTGGCGCATGGTTTGGGTCAAACTGTTACGGATGTGAACAACCAAGTATTCGTTCAAAGGCAATTCGTCAATCAGCGATTTACTCGTCGTTTGACGGTAGTTTTGGTATGCGCGCAGAGATTCATCAGCAACACTGCTCATCGGTGCTTCTAACGCTTTAGCTTTTTGTACGGCATCAGCCAGCGTAAACGCATTCAGCATCAACTCTTTTACCTGAGCATTGCCTTTTTTCGCTTTGCGGTATTTGATGCAGCGAATCACAATGACGCTCCAAGTCACCACACTCATCAACAACATCAGGACAAATACACCAATCAGTACCACATCACCTGATTTGAAAACTAAACTTAAATCCATAATTTTTCCAAGTTAAAAATAAAATTAAAATTTCTATCGGGTCATTTAAAATTATTTCCCAACAGCATATATTTTCTAATCAATCAGCTTAGGCCTAGATACTTATTCGAGCGTGAATTTGACAGGTACTTTAAATTCAGTCCAAACGCTTGCATGACAGCTGCCATCTTTAACGGCTTTACGCGCTGCATTATCCAGACGACTATAACCACTTGATTTATTCACACTAATTGAATCCACCTTACCGCCGGGACCAACCAAGACTTTCAAAACAACCAAGCCCTCTTCACCATTTTCAGTAGATAGTGAAGGATACGGAGGTCTTGGAATATGGCAGGTTCCTTTTGCCGGATTGCCTTTACTGCTACCGGCACCTGTACCGCTGCCACCACCTCCACCACCGGTGCCGGAACCATGTTCGCCTTTCGCACCGCCGCTGCCGGATCCGCTGCCTTCGCCACGGCCGCTGCCTGTACCTTTCGTACCGCCGCCGTTGCCTTTTCCTTCTCCGCCCAAGGCTTTGCCTTCGCCGTTGCCTTTACCGTTTTCCGCAGTATTCGGCCCGGTTTTGCTGCCTGAGTATTCAGATGCTTTGGGAGATGGTTTAGGTTCTGCCTTCGGCTCTGGTTTTGGTTCAGGTTTTGGCTCGGGCTTAGGCTCAGGTTTGGGTTCCGGTTTAGGCTCGGGCTTAGGTTTCTCGATAGGTTTCGGTTTTTCCTTTTGCTGTACGATATCCGCTTTTTCTTTTTTCGTTACCACAGGTTTGATAACAGGTTTGGGCGGCTCGACAGGCTTAGGTTTGGGCTTCGGCTTGGGTTTTGGTTGTTCGGGGGTAGGCTCGGGGGCGGCAGGTGCGCCTTCGCCTTCAGGGCTACCGTCGCCACCGCCGAAATCGCCCAAATCGACAAATTCAATATTCGCCATTTCGACAGGAGGCGGTTTGTGCGCGTGCCATAAAAGTGCAACCAAACCGACGTGAATCAACGCAACGGAAGTCACGACGGCTGGAGTTAAAATTCGTTTTTTATCCATAATTCCGTTATGTTAATAGCAACAATTCCCGTTTGCAAGTCGTTTTACAGTCAAAATTAAGCATTAATGCTTATATAGAAAGTTTATAGACCTGCTGTTTTAAAGGCTGCATATCATAATATGATATTAGCTCTCATTACTAATATTATCAAACAAGCGGTCATCTGAAAAGATAAACGGTATTGCAAAAGCCATCGTCTCTTACAATCTTTATGCCATCCGCACATCAGACCAATATTGAAACTTCATCAGACCGATAAAAATTCAAATGGTTTCAAATCATCTGTATTTTTTATCCATAAAACATCAGGCCGTCTGAAAACATTCTTTCAGACGGCCTGATTCAAACAAAATCATTTTTTCCGTTTCGCCCTTGGGTGCGCTTCATCATAAACACGCGCCAAATGGTCGAAATCCAGCTTTGTATAAACTTGCGTAGCGGAAAGGTTGCTGTGACCCAACAATTCCTGTACGGCGCGGATATCGCCCGATGCCTGCAAAAGATGGGTTGCATAGCTGTGGCGCATCATGTGCGGCGAGATATGGCTGGCACTGCCCACGCGCACTGCCCACGCCTGCAGGCGTTTTTGGATTTGACGTTGCCCCAGCCTGCCGCCGTTCTTATTGGTAAACAAGGCCTGCTCGCCCTCTTTGGCAATACGCACCGTCAGATAATCACGCAATGCCGCAATGCTCTTGCCCACCAAAGGCACTTGCCGCTGCTTGCCCCCTTTACCCTTCACGCTGACCCAGCCTTCGTCCAAAACGATACCGTCCAGATTCAAACCTTGTATCTCGCTCAGGCGCAAACCGCTGCCATACATCAATTCAAACATGGCCTTATCGCGCACGTCCAACTCATCATCAACAGGCGCATGGTCAAGGATATGGTTTAAAGGTTCTTGCGGCAGTGCTTTGGGCAGGCGCTCGGGCAGGCGCGGCGCTTTCATATTAAATGTCGGGTCGCTTTCCATGACTTCTATCTGCACCAGCCAACTGCAATACTGCCGCCACACCGACAATTTCCGCGCCAAGCTGCTTTCGCTCAAGCCCTTTTGCGAGAGCTTTTTCAATACCGCCACAAAATCTCGGCGCGCCGGCAGGCCGTTTTCAAGATTATCGGGCAACAGGCGCATCAATTCACTCAAATCGCGCCGATAAGCGGAAACGGTATGCTCCGACTTGCCTTGTTGCAGCAAGGTTTTCAGATAGCGTTCAAGATGAAGCGCAAAATTGCTTGATTCCGCCATTTCAGACGGCCTCCAATACCGTTTTCAATGCCGAAGGCAAACGGCAGACACACTGCTTGCCATAATCGAAACACACCATGCCTGTCTGCACTTTCGCCAACACAAGGCCGTCTGAAATCCTGCGGATACAGTACAGCAAAGAAAAGCCCACTCCGGCCACGCCCGCCGCCCCCATTTCTACCGACAGCTCATCGCCATGATGACCTTGCGCCAAATACTGTACCGCCGCATCCGCCATAATCAGGCCTGCCCCTCCGGCATCCATTTCGCTCCAACCCAGCGTCACCAACCAACGCATCCGCACTTCATGGCACAAACGCAACACCGCATCGTTCGCCAGATGGCCGCCATAGTTCACATCGCCCACCTGCACCGTCAAGGCCGTCTGAAACAAAGGCTTATCACACTCGGCCACCGAAATCCTATCCATCTTGCACACCCGTTTTCAATACTCTGCCATTATAAACCGAGACCCTGTTCGTTAATATATAAAAACAATGTAACAGCTTGTAGTTTTTCATTTCAAAAAACATTATAATTTATCGGATAAATTTACCCTTCACTACTTCAGGAGCTCCTCATGGCACTCGTATCCATGCGCCAATTATTGGACCATGCTGCCGAAAACAGCTACGGTCTGCCCGCATTCAACGTTAACAACCTCGAACAGATGCGCGCCATCATGGAGGCGGCCGACCAAGTCAACGCCCCCGTTATCGTTCAAGCATCCGCAGGCGCACGCAAATACGCAGGTGCCCCATTCCTGCGCCATCTGATTTTGGCCGCAGTCGAAGAATTCCCGCACATCCCTGTCGTAATGCACCAAGACCACGGCGCATCTCCTGATGTGTGCCAACGCTCAATCCAACTGGGTTTCTCCTCCGTGATGATGGACGGCTCGCTGATGGAAGACGGCAAAACCCCTTCTTCTTACGAATACAACGTCAACGCCACCCGTACCGTGGTTAACTTCTCCCACGCTTGCGGCGTGTCCGTTGAAGGCGAAATCGGCGTATTGGGCAACCTCGAAACCGGCGAAGCCGGCGAAGAAGACGGTGTCGGCGCAGTGGGCAAACTTTCCCACGACCAAATGCTGACCAGCGTTGAAGATGCCGTACGTTTCGTTAAAGATACCGGCGTTGACGCATTGGCTATTGCCGTCGGCACTAGCCACGGCGCATACAAATTCACCCGTCCGCCCACAGGCGATGTATTGCGTATCGACCGCATCAAAGAAATCCACCAAGCCCTGCCGAACACCCACATCGTGATGCACGGCTCCAGCTCCGTTCCGCAAGAATGGCTGAAAATCATCAACGAACACGGCGGCAAAATCGGTGAAACCTACGGCGTACCGGTTGAAGAAATCGTCGAAGGCATCAAACACGGTGTCCGCAAAGTCAACATCGATACCGACTTGCGCCTCGCCTCTACCGGTGCCATCCGCCGCTTCATGGCAGAAAACCCATCCGAATTCGACCCGCGCAAATACTTGAGCAAAACCGTCGAAGCCATGAAACAAATCTGTCTTGACCGCTACCTCGCATTCGGTTGCGAAGGCCAAGCCGACAAAATCAAACCGATTTCTTTGGAAAAAATGGCAACCAAATACGCCAAAGGCGAATTGAACCAAATCGTTAAATAATCTGTATATCGGATTCACACTAAGGCCGTCTGAAAACTTGGCAATAAGGTTTCAGACGGCCTTAGCTTTTGGGAAATTTATAGTAAAATCTTCCACCGACCACACATCAAAACACATCGAAAGCAAACATGAAACTCGCCGTTATTTTGCCGGCCTATTGTGCCGAAGCTTATTTGCCCGAATGCTTGGATTCGGTATTGAATCAAACATTCCGCGACTTTTTCGTCATCGCCATCAACGATGCTTCAACAGACAAAACCGGCGAAATCCTCGAGGCTTACGCAGCCAAAGATTCACGTTTGCAGGTTTTCCATCTTCCGGAAAACAGGGGCGAGCCGTTTGCCTGCCAATTTGCCATGGATATGCTCAAAGACGTAGAGGTCGAATATGTGGCACGAATGGATGCGGACGATATTTGCGCCTTGGATCGTTTTGAAAAACAGATTCAGTTTTTAGACAGCCATCCCGAAATTGATATTGTCGGCAGCCAAGCTACCATCTTTTTCGACGACCAAACCGGAAGAGAACCTGTTTTAAGCGACCTCCCCCTGCTTGACAAAGACATTAAAGCCTTTCTCTCCTTTGCCGCTCAAAACATGTTCAACCCCACCACCATGTGGCGGCACGACAGCATTAAAAACCTTGAGATAAACTACACCGCGACAGAAACCGCGCCCGATTTCCATATGTGGGTGCAATGCGCCCTACATGGCAAAACCTTTGCCAACCTGCCCGAGCCTTTGTTGTCTTACAGGATACACACAGCTCAAGAAAGCAAAAAAAGAGACAAAATCAACAGATCCGTCCAATACACCATGGAATTGTGGTTCAGCCACCTTTTCCCTGAGTTGAACCCAGTAGAAGTCACCCTCTTAAGCCGAATCTTGCATGAAAAGCAACTGCGTTTAACCACCGAAGAGCTGAAAACCATTTTTGCCGCTTATGACAGAATCAGCAAAGACCGCAGCATTTCATTGTTTGGCGAAGACCGCAATACGTTGTTCGGCATGATAGACGAGTTCTTCAATTTCTTAAAAAGTCGGTTGAAATTCACTTAAATCATAAAAGGCCGTCTGAAACCTCGGTTTCAGACGGCCTTTATCTATTTCAAAATTCAATCTAAATCAGAACAAGCCGTGAATCACGCCTTCTGCGTCCACATCGATTTTCTCGGCAGCCGGAACTTTCGGCAGACCCGGCATTTTCATCATATTGCCGCACAGCGCAACGATGAAGCCTGCACCGGAAGAAACGGTAATGCCGCGCACGGTAATGCGGAAGCCTTCGGGGCAGCCCAAGAGTTTGGCGTTGTCGCTCAAAGAATATTGGGTTTTCGCCATGCAAACCGGCATTTTGTCCAAGCCCAGTTTTTCCAGTGAAGCGATTTCGGCAGACGCTTCCGCGCTGAAATCGACATCTTCCGCGCCGTACACTTTTTGGGCAATCGCACGGATTTTGTCTTTAATGCTCAACTCAACATCGTAGGCGAAGCCGAAGTTATTCGGTTGGTTTTCGATGGCGTTAACGACTTTGTGCGCCAAGTCTGCGCCACCCGCGCCGCCTTTGCCCCATACTTCAGTCAAAGAAACTTCAACGCCGTGTTCCGCGCAGGCTTTTTCAATCATGGCCAATTCGGCATCAGAGTCGGACACAAAGCGGTTGATGGCAACCACCACAGGCAGGCCGAATACGTTTTTCAGGTTGGAAATGTGTTTCAGCAGATTAGGTAGGCCTTTTGCCAAAGCGTCGAGGTTTTCTTCGCCAAGGTTGGCACGTTCCACGCCGCCGTTGTATTTCAAAGCGCGGACAGTAGCCACAACAACAGCCGCATCAGGTTTCAAATCCGCCAGACGGCATTTGATGTCACAGAATTTTTCCGCACCCAAATCCGCGCCGAAGCCGGCTTCGGTTACGGCATAATCGGCAAGGTGTTTCGCCAAACGGGTGGCCGTTACAGAGTTACAGCCGTGGGCGATGTTGGCGAACGGGCCGCCGTGTACAAATGCCGGAGTGCCTTCGATGGTTTGTACCAAATTAGGCTTAATCGCATCTTTAAGCAATGCCGCCATCGCGCCATTCGCTTTCAAATCTTTGGCATAAACAGGGCTGCCGTCTTTAGCGTAGGCGACAAGGATGTTACCCAAACGCTCTTTCAAATCGCTGATGTCTTTGGCAAGACAGAATACCGCCATCACTTCGGAGGCAACGGTAATGTCGAAACCGTCAGGACGCATCACGCCGTCAACAGGTTTGCCCATGCCGTCGATGATGTTGCGCAACTGACGGTCGTTCATATCGACCACACGACGCCACAGGACGCGTTTCGGATCGATGTTCAACTCGTTGCCTTGATAGATATGGTTGTCGAGCATGGCGGCAAGCAGGTTATTCGCCGCACCGATGGCGTGAAAGTCGCCGGTGAAGTGCAGGTTGATGTCTTCCATCGGCAGAACTTGGGCATAGCCGCCGCCCGCCGCGCCACCTTTAACACCAAACACCGGACCCAAAGAAGGCTCGCGCAGGGCGATAACCGAATCTTTACCGATATGGCGCAATGCATCCGCCAAACCGATGGTTACAGTGGTTTTACCCTCACCCGCAGGAGTCGGATTAATGGCGGTCACCAAAATCAGACGGCCTTGTTTTTGAGGCAGCTTGAATGCCTCGGCAGGATTGATTTTGGCTTTGTAATGACCATAGGGCTCGATGTTGTCAACGTTCAAACCCAGCTTGGCGGCAATTTCACCAATCGGGCGCATGGTGGAAGACTGGGCAATTTCAGCATCGGTTTTGAAGCTCATGATTTTCCTTTATTGAGAGAGGGAAAGGCCGTCTGAAACAATACAATTAAAGACAGCTGGAAGAAAAAAAATATTAGTTCTATTATAGCGTTTTCCAAAGATAAACCGCAGTGAAAATTTCGATATTTCATCAACAAGCGGATTCATATTGTCAACAATTTGAAACAAAGGAATAAAACATGAGCAGCAACGCATGGCTGTTTTGGGCATTGGCATCGGCAGGCTTCGCCTCATTGACCGCCATTTTCGCCAAAATGGGTTTACAGGGCATAGATTCAGATTTCGCCACCTTTATCCGCACCTTGGTCATCCTCGCCGCTTTGGTACTGTTTTTAACTTACACCGGCAAATGGCAGGGCGTGAACGGCTTTACCGGCCGTAACTGGACATTCCTCATCCTATCCGGCCTCGCTACCGGCGCTTCTTGGCTCGCCTACTTCAAAGCCCTGCAACTGGGCAACGCCTCGCAAGTCGCACCCGTCGACAAATTCAGCCTGGTCTTGGTCGCCCTGATGGCCGTCGTTTTCTTAGATGAACGCCCAAGCACGCAGGAATGGATAGGCTTAGGCTTGGTAACTGCAGGCGTATTGACTTTGGCTTTGAAACGATAATTAGTTCCAAACAAGAATACTCTTCCAAACAAAGATAGCATCCTAAATCATACTTCACAGATTTCTTCTAACAGCATATTTCTCACAAATTTGTATTTAAGGAATGCAAAAAGCATTCACGCCATAATGTTTCCAATGATTTATGGGAGCAAATTATGGCATTCATCACAAAGTACAATTTCAAGCGCATCCACGCCGATCCTAAAACGGTAGGCAAAGGCTTGATGATGGAAAATTGCGAGGAATTGCTGTATCCAAACCAAGTTATCGATTGGTTTAGCGATTTGGAGGCAACCCGTTTATTCCTGTGCAAAATCTTATTACTGGAACCGGGCCACGCTTTATTTACCCAAATGATTCATCAAAAGTGGCTGAAAATCTACACTCCGGCAGATAACTTTCGCCGTGCCACCAAGCCCAAAGCCCCAAGCTATCATACCAATAAAGCTTGTGAAGGCTTACACCAACCTTTCCGTGATTTCGAGCTGCCTGTTGGCTTTGTAGAAATATATGGTGAAGCTGGTGTTACCCGTTTCCGTAAATGGCTGAACTCTGTAGATAAAGACGGGCAAAAACCGTTCGATGTTTTTGAGCACAATCCCGAGCGCTTCAAAATAAAATGCGAAGCCTTGTGGCCTCAGGTTTCTTGGCATTCTGTACTATTAGAACGTAAAGAAAATAGTGGTGTACACGTATTTCATTATTCTACCGTGGAAGAGATTCATGACTACATCAATTATTTGATGGCGCAATATACCCGGTGGCTGAATAATGTATTGACCGATACGGAGTGTAAAGCCGTAGAAACGTTCAAACGTCGCAGCACACAAAAAGGCTTGTCATTTCCAGGCATGGACAATCAAGCCTTGAGTAAATTAATGGCGACATTCCAGAGGGAATTCAAAAATCGGATGACCAATGCCCTTTTAGCGTATTACTACAAAGTAGCAGAGAAAAACCATAGTGATGACGTGGATAAGGAGGTGTTGGAGCATTTAGGCTTCAAACCCTGCGGTCATGAGGATTGTTCTCTTCACAAATTGTCCCTGGCTGACTTCTAATGCCATGATATCTTATCCATATGATTTTAGTTGCCCTGATGGCCGTCGTTTTCTTAGACGAACGGCTAAGCACGCAGGAGTGGGTAGGCTTAGGCTTGGTAACCGCAGGCGTATTGACTTTGGCTTTGAAACGATAAAGATTGGGACATCAAAAAAGGCCGTCTGAAAAATTTCAGACGGCCTTCGCTTCAAGCAATTAGCTCAAAATTAATTTGAACCGACTTTGATTTTTTGCCACAAGTTGACAGACAGTTTTTTCGCATCTGCGCTCATTTGAGGCATGACGAAACCGTCTTTCATATCTTGCTCGTTCGGGAAAATAGAACGTGTGTTCACCAGCTCGGCAGGCATTTTTTCGCGTGCAGGTTTACTTGCAGGTGCGAAGGTTACGGCGATACCGTTTTTCGCAGCCACTTCGGGATCCAGCGTGTAGTTGATGTACTTGTGGGCATTGACGACGTTTTTCGCATCGGCCGGAATCAGCCAAGATTCGATCCAGAAGCCCATGCCTTTCGGAGTCAACACTTCGATGCCGACATTGTTTTTCACTTCTTCAGAACGCGCTTTGGCCAAGTTCAAATCGCCGCCGTTACCTGCCGCCAAGCAAATGTCGCCGCGCGCCAATTCATCAATAATAGATGGACTGAAACGTTTTACATCAGGACGGATGGCTTTCAAGACTTCTGCCGCCGCTTTCAAATCTTCAGGATTCGAGCCTTTAGGATCTTTACCCAAGTAGTTCAACAAGATTGGGAACATTTCGCTAGGGGTATCCCACAAAGCGATGCCGCAAGATTTTAGCTTGTTGGTGTATTCAGGTTTGAACAGCAAATCCCAGCCGTTTTCAGGCAGCTTGCCGCCCAAAAGCTCTTTACCCTTCGCCGTAATCGCCAAAGTGTTCACGCCGGAGAAGTAAGGCACGGCGTATTGATTGCCCGGGTCGGCGGTTTCCAACATCTTCAGCAATTCAGGGTCGATGTTTTTGTAGTTCGGAATCAGATCCTTATTGATTTTTTGGTATGCACCTGCCTCAATTTGACGCGGCAGGAAGGCAATACCGGGTACAACCAAGTCATAGCCGGATTTACCGGTCAGCATTTTGGCTTCCAGCGTTTCGTTGTTTTCATACAAATCGTAAGTCAGCTTCAAATTGTTGGCTTTTTTGAAGTCTTCGACTGTACTTTCGTCAACGTAGTTTGACCAGTTGTAGATATTCAAAGTATCGGTAGCGGCTGCCTCGGCATTGGCAGCAGGCGCACTGCCTGCTTGAGGTTGCTCGGCTTTTTTCTCGCCACCGCCGCACGCGGCCAAAGACAATGCGGCCAATACGGCTAATACAGATTTTTTCATACGGGCAGATTCCTGATGAAAGAGTGGTTAATGTCAATAAATAAGAAACCCTGCACCCCATAAACACCCCGGCGCAGAGTTAGGCTATTGTAATGGAAACGTAAGCAAACGAAAAGCAATATCCATCTGATTTTTATTGAAATAAGGCAAAGCAACACCATCTTTTTACCAAAAGCGTTGCACCGGCTGTCGTTTTTGGGCAAAATACGGCTGATTTGCGCGCGTTTATAGAGAAAAAGCTTGCATACAAGGAAATCTGTCTTTAAAATTGCGCGTTTACAGAATTTATTTTTCAGGAGATATTCAATATGGCAAACAGCGCACAAGCCCGCAAACGTGCCCGCCAGTCGGTTAAACAACGCGCCCACAACGCCAGCCTGCGTACTGCATTCCGTACCGCAGTGAAAAAAGTGTTGAAAGCAGTTGAAGCCGGCGACAAAGCTGCTGCTCAAGCAGTTTACCAAGAATCCGTTAAAGTCATCGACCGCATCGCTGACAAAGGCGTATTCCACAAAAACAAAGCAGCCCGTCATAAAAGCCGTCTGTCTGCTAAAGTAAAAGCTTTGGCTTAATACTGACGCAGATGCCGGAAATCCTGACAACCAAAGCAGGATAATCGAGCTGATACGATGCCCCTGAGGTCTTGCCTTTCAGGGGCATTGCCGTATTCACAGCCCAAACCGACTAAATTAAACCATTTACCCTCTCATCAGACCGTCTGAAAAACAACGGAAACTCTCATGAACAAGATGTTGAAACATTCCCTAAGTATCGGATTCATTGCCGCCGCCCCACTGGCCGCCGCCGAAACCGCCGCCCTACACTGCACCACCATTCAAGACAACGCCACCCGTTTGGCGTGTTTCGACAACATCTACTCGGCGCAACTTCCCCCTCAATCCCCACTGCCGCGAGCGCAAACCGAAACCGCCAAAACACCGGTTGACCTCGAACAAAGCGTCCGCAAGAGCATTGAGAAAAAAGAAGCGGCCATCGTATTCGACAACCCTACCCATCCGAATATTTCAGACGATGTATTAAGCGAAACTGCCGACAGCTACACCCCCTTAAGCCTGATGTACGATTTGGATAAAAACGACACACGCGGCCTGTTGAGCGTACGCGAGCATAATCCTATGTACCTCATGCCCGTTTGGTACAACAGCAGCCCCAACTACCACCCGGAATCCCCCAGTCGCGGCGTAACCACACAGGAAAAATTCAGCGAGCAGAAACGCCTCGAAACCAAAATGCAGGTTTCCTTCAAAAGCAAAATTGCCGAAGATTTATTCAAAACCCGTGCCGACGTATGGTTTGGCTACACCCAAAAATCCGACTGGCAAATCTTCAACCAAGGCCGCAAATCCGCTCCGTTCCGCAATACCGACTACGAGCCTGAAATCTTCATTACCCAACCCGTTAAAGCAGACCTGCCTTTCGGCGGCAAACTGCGTATGGTTGGCGCAGGTTTTGTTCACCAGTCTAATGGTCAAAGCCGCCCCGAATCACGCTCATGGAATCGGGTTTACGCCATGGCCGGCATGGAATGGGGCAAGCTGACCGTCATTCCTAGAGTTTGGATGCGCGCCTTCGACCAAAAAGGAGATGACGACGACAATCCGGACATCAACAAATACATGGGCTACGGCGACTTGAAAGTCCAATACCGCTTCAATGACAAACAAAATATTTATTCCGTCCTGCGTTATAACCCGAAAAGCGGACGCGGTGCCGTTGAAGCTGCTTATACCTTCCCAATTAAAGGCAAACTCAAAGGCGTTGTACGCGGTTTCCACGGCTACGGCGAAAGCCTGATTGACTACAACCACAAACAAAACGGCATCGGCTTCGGCCTGATGTTCAACGACTGGGACGGAATCTAATTCCCCCATATTGTTTCAGACGGCCTGTGCAATCAAGGCGGCCGTCTGAAACAATAAAACAAAACAAGCCATTCGTTTAAAATACTCGTTTCCTAGCGCCCAAACGCGTATAATGCAAAGTTTGGGCAAAACTTGCCGGAATGAAACAAAGATGACAGAAGCCGCAGCCGAAAGCGGAAAAATCGCCAAGGCTTTAAAGAAATACCTGATTACAGGCGTACTGGTTTGGTTGCCGATTGCCGTAACCATCTGGGCGATGACCTACATCATATCCGCCGCCGACAGACTGATCAGCCTATTGCCGGAAAGCTGGCAGCCCCAGCATTTCTGGGGATTTAATGTACCCGGTTTGGGCATTGTTGCCGCCACCGTCGTCTTGTTCGTTACCGGCGTATTTGCCGCCAACGTTTTAGGCAGACGGATTCTCGGCGCGTGGGACAGCCTTTTGGGACGCATTCCCGTCGTCAAATCCATCTACTCCAGCGTTAAAAAAGTTTCCGAATCCCTGCTCTCCGACAGCAGTCGCTCGTTCAAAACCCCCGTACTGGTTCCCTTTCCGCAACCGGGCATTTGGACGATAGCCTTTGTTTCCGGCCATATCCCCGACAAACTCAAAGGCAGCCTGCCGCAAGATGACGACTATATTTCCGTTTACGTCCCAACCACGCCCAACCCGACCGGCGGCTATTACATCATGGTTAAAAAAAGCGACGTTCGCGAGCTGGACATGAGTGTGGATCAGGCATTGAAATATGTAATTTCGCTGGGCATGGTAATGCCGGACGACTTACCGGTTAAAGCCCTACCCGCTCAAAAGCCGTCTAAAGACGGTGATACCGAACATAACAATTAAGGTCTTCTTTTTTCAGACGGCCTTTCCTTCTTTTTCAAATTGAACAATATAAAAAGGTGATTTTATGCGTACCAACTATTGCGGCCTTATCAGCGAGCAATACTTAGACCAAACCGTTACCGTCAAAGGCTGGGTACACCGCCGACGCGATCACGGCGGTGTGATTTTTATCGACCTGCGCGACCGCGAAGGCATCGTTCAAGTCGTTATCGACCCTGATACTCCGGAAGCATTTGCCGCTGCCGACTCTTCCCGCAACGAATACGTCTTGAGTATTACCGGCCGCGTACGCAACCGTCCTGAAGGTACCACCAACGACAAAATGATTTCCGGCAAAATCGAAATCCTTGCCAAAGAAATTGAAGTTTTGAACGCTGCCGCTACGCCTCCGTTCCAAATCGACGATGAAAACATCAGCGAAAACGTTCGCCTGACCAACCGCGTTATCGACTTGCGCCGTCCAGCCATGCAACGCAACCTGCGCCTGCGTTACCAAGTAGCCATGGGCGTTCGCCGCTACTTGGACGCACAAGGCTTCATCGACATTGAAACACCGATGCTGACCCGCTCCACTCCGGAAGGCGCGCGCGACTACCTCGTACCAAGCCGCGTTCATCCGGGCGAATTCTTCGCTCTGCCGCAATCTCCGCAATTGTTCAAACAATTGCTAATGGTGGCCGGTTTCGACCGTTACTACCAAATCACCAAATGTTTCCGTGACGAAGACTTGCGTGCCGACCGCCAGCCTGAATTCACCCAAATCGACTTGGAAACCTCGTTCTTAAACGAGGATGAAATCATGGACATCACCGAAGGCATGGCCAAACAAGTCTTCAAAGATGCCTTGAATGTAGATTTGGGCGACTTCCCACGCATGCCTTACTCTGAAGCCATGTTCTACTACGGCTCTGACAAACCGGACATGCGCATCAACTTGAAATTTACCGAGTTGACCGACCTGATGAAAACGGAAGAATTTAAAGTTTTCCGTGGCGCAGCCGACATGAAAGGTGGCCGCGTGGTCGCTCTGCGCGTACCGAACGGCGCAAAATTCAGCCGCAAAGAAATCGACGAATACACTAAATTTGTCGGCATCTACGGCGCGAAAGGTCTGGCATACATCAAAGTAAACGATGTGAGCAACCTCTCCAACGGCGAAGACAGCGGCCTGCAATCTCCAATCGTGAAATTCCTGTCCGAAAACGCCCTGAAAGAAATCATCGAGCGTACCGGCGCGCAAAACGGCGACATCATCTTCTTCGGTGCGGACAAAACCAAAGTTGTGAACGAAGCCATCGGTGCATTGCGCATTAAAGTCGGCTTGGAACACGGCAAAGACAACGGCTACTTCGTAGACGAATGGAAACCTTTGTGGGTTGTCGATTTCCCAATGTTTGAATACGACGAAGAAGCCGACCGCTACGTTGCCGTACACCATCCGTTTACCGCGCCAAAAGAAGGTCATGAAGACCTGATGGTTTCCGACCCTGCAAACTGCCTGGCCCGTGCCTACGATATGGTATTGAACGGCTGGGAAATCGGCGGTGGCTCTATCCGTATCCACCGCGCAGACGTACAAGAGAAAGTGTTTGCCGCACTGAAAATCAGCCCTGAAGAGCAACAAGAGAAATTCGGCTTCCTCTTAGACAACCTGAAATTCGGTGCGCCTCCTCACGGCGGCCTTGCATTCGGCCTCGACCGTCTGGTTACCCTGATGACCGGTGCCGAATCTATCCGCGACGTGATTGCCTTCCCTAAAACACAACGTGCACAATGTCTGCTGACCAATGCACCTAATGTGGTCGACGACAAACAACTTCGCGAGTTGAGCCTGCGTCTGCGTCAGAAAGCAGTTGAAACAAAAGAAGCATAATTTACCGGCTTAACCTTTAAAATATCAAGGCCGTCTGAAATTTTTGAAATTTCTTTCAAATTTTTCAGACGGCCTTTCTGCTTTTTAGTCGTTTATATATAATCAACCCACAAACTGTTTTATTTTAAATGTTCACTTTAATGACGTTAGAGTATTAAAAACAGCCGTTTGTAAGAAAAACAAACAAATAGGCTTCGCAAGCAATATCATAGCTGTTATACGATAAAGGAACCTGACTATGTTTCTAATACTAACGGGGCTGATACTGACTTTTTTTGTTACGTTGTTTATTATTACCTCGATTATTCATAAAAAACAGTTTGCCTACAACACACACCAAGACTATAACTATCCCTCCCTTCCCTCTACCGCGCATGCTACCCTCAAGGGTGGCAGCCTGACTTTACCCGCTGCTATCAGCGGGCAAGATACCGTTATTGCCAAACTCCGTATCAAATCCACTTGGGCTGGATTGCTGACATTGCCTTTTGTTGAAACCATTTCATCTAAGGGCAAATGGAAGCAATATTTCGAATACGGCGCAAAAGGCGTACGCTATATCAATCTGAGCGACACCTTCTCCGACAGCGACAAAACCATCCGTCTGGAAGGCAAATACCTAACCTTGCCCGATCAAGAAATCGAACTCTCTGTTTATCCGCGTGAAAATCTCGATGGCAAAAAAATCCTTGTCCTCGCGCCTCATGCTGACGATGCTGAACTCAGCGCATACGGTTTGTACGAAAAACACGCCGCCAATTCAATGATCTGCACCTTAACCGCCAGCGAAGGCGGCAGCTTCCACTATGGCAACCTTTACAGCATGTGCGACTGCGACACTCAGGCACAATATCTGCAAAAAGGTCGGATGCGCGTTTGGAACAGCCTGACCGTTCCCCTTTTGGCCGGCGTGCCGTCTGAAAACATCCTGCAACTGGGCTACTTCGACAGCACTTTGACCGCCATGCGCCAAAATCCGGAAACAGAGATTAAATCGACCAAAATCGATACGGCCGATGTCGATATTTTCCGCCGTGCCAATACCTCCCCATTGGCGAAACACCTCAAGCCCGGCTCGACTTGGACCAGCTTGGTGGACAACCTTGGCTATCTGATAGAAACGTTCCAGCCGGATATTATCGTGACGCCGTCCCCCAATATTGATGCGCATCCCGACCACCAACATACTGCGCTGGCCGCCATCGAAGCCCTGCGCAAAATCAATTACCGCCGCGGCAATCTGTTTTTGCACACCATACATTATCTGAGCGACGACTTTCCTATCGGCAAAGTAGGTTCTTCCCTCAGCCTGCCGCCACCCTCCGAGCAACCGTTCTACTTCCAAAGCATCTATTCCCATCCTTTAGATAAAGAAGAGCAAAACCGCAAACTCCTCGCCCTTGATGCCATGAACGACATCCGCCCCAATTCAGACGGCTATATGCGTTGGAGCACCATGATATTCAAAGGCTTAAACAAACTGCGACACCATGTCCTCCATCTCGACAAAGACTTGGTCAACCGCTTTGTCCGCAGCAACGAATTCTTCTATACCGTCCCCATTAGCGATTTGTACCAAGAAGAGACGCTGAAACAAATCACTTATCAGGGCAAAGCCCAATAAGCCACAAAGGCCGTCTGAAAAGATGTTTCAGACGGCCTTTATTACACCAAATCGAAACAATAAAATCACTGCATTACAACGAAAAATACCAAGCCAAAATCCAAACGCGACAACCCAAGTTATAATAAAACCCTTCCCACACGTCCCACATCATCATGCCGATTTACTTCATCGCCGATTTGCACCTGAGCGAATCCCATCCTCAGCTGACCGCACTCTTCCAAAAATTTATCCAAGAAAAAGCCGTTCACGCCCAAGCCGTATACATTCTTGGCGACCTTTTCGATTTTTGGATCGGCGATGACGAAAACAGCCCTTTGGTGCAAACCATCAAACAAACCATCCGCAGCCTGACCGTGCGTGGCATTGCCTGCTATTTTATTCATGGCAACCGCGACTTCCTCATCGGCAAAACCTTCGCCCGCGATACCGGCATGACCTTACTGCCCGAATACGCCGTTATCGACCTGTTCGGCACACCCACCCTGCTCTGCCACGGCGACACCCTCTGCACCGACGACCATTCTTATCAAAAATTCCGCCGTACCGTCCATCAAAAATGGCTGCAACGCCTGTTCCTACTCCTGCCGCTCACACTCCGACTGAACATCGCCACCAAAATCCGCAAGCAAAGCAAACAGGACAAACAACACAAAACCGCCGACATCATGGACGTCAATCCAGCCTTTACCCACGAAACCGTCCAACGCTTCCACACGCCCCTGCTCATCCACGGCCATACCCACCGCGAAAACATCCATCGCAACGCCGATTACACCCGCATTGTACTCGGCGACTGGCGCGACAATTACGCCTCCATTCTCGAAGTCGATGCCGAAGGCTACCGTTTTATCGCCTTATAAAACATCAGGCCGTCTGAAAACCGGTTTCCCGATTGTTCAGACGGCCTGACTGACAAACATCCTCAAACGGTTTACGCAAACCAACCGCGTATCCTCTCCAAACCACCAAAGCGCACACACGCATCCGCATTCGCTTCGGTTTTCGGTTTTGCCCGATAAGCAATGCCGAACCCCGCCTCCCGTATCATCGGAATATCGTTCGCACCATCACCCATCGCCACCACCTGCCACGGAGCCAAACCCAGTCGCTCACGGTATTCACGCAATAAATCCGTCTTAGCCTGCGCATCGATAATCCGTCCTTTCAGACGGCCTGTCAGCTTGCCGTTTTCCACATCCAACACATTCGCAAAATGGAAATCCAAGCCCAAACGCCGTTGCAGGCGTTCCGTAAAGAACGTAAACCCGCCCGACACCAGCATAAACTTCACATCATTCCGTTTGCACTCTTCCAACAAAAATTCCGCGCCCGGCGACAGCTGCAACACATTCTCGTACACCTCTTCCAACACGCGCTCATCCAAACCGGCCAGCAAAGCCACACGCTTACGCAAAGACTGCTCAAAGTCCAGCTCGCCGCGCATCGACTGCTCCGTAATCGCTGCCACCTCATCTTTCAGCCCGACACCGGCCGCAATCTCATCCACACACTCAATCGTAATCAGCGTCGAATCCATATCGCTGACAATCAGTCCCAAATCAGCAAAAGCCACATCCGGCAACACCGCACCATCTATCTGCTGCGCAATCAACGCCGCACGCATCTCGTCCGTCAATTCAAAATCATCATCAACCGGCACACGCAACACCGACTTCCCTGATGGCGCAGACACCAAACCGCCAAACGCCGACCAGTCGCAAGCACCCAAATCCCCATGCTGCAACACCAAAATTTTCTTCATCTCATTCTCCTCATACCCCAAAACCTTTACAAACCACATTCAGCTTAAAACAACAAAACCGTATTTTTACAAAGGCCTTAAAAAACCAAAACAGCATTATAGCCGAACAACCCCGGCAATTTTCAGACGGCCTGTAAACAATTCAGCTCGAGCTGCCAATACCAATCCCTGCATCAACAAACCAAGCAATTACTCAAAAATTTGATTTAGGACAAGCTGTTTAAAAAACTTTGCAAGCAACAGATAACTTGTTGTTGCTTTTTCTTACAGTTGCGATATAGTTCTTTATGGCTAGTTTGGTACTACCCCTTATATCTAGCTTTCATTGCATTACCACCTCCATTCGTTGCCAACGGCTCCCTTTCCGATGGCAACCTTTTTTTGATCCGATGGTTTGACAATATCAAAATTGAATCAAATAAAATGATTCAGAGATTTATATTTAATTTTTAAAACAAAACGGCTTATAAAAAATAACGGCTCAATTTAAACAGATATTGCCGCCAATATTTAAAAACAAACAGACCTTTCTTTATCAAGGACCTCATAAAATGCATCATTCTAAGAAACTATTCAAACTAAGCACACTTGCCCTCTGCCTTGCTGCATTACCCCAAGCCGCACAAGCTGCGGAAGAAATACAACAGGCTGAAGTGGAACAAGTTACCGTAGTGGGTAAAAACAAAAGCCTGCGTACTGAAAGTCAAAACAGCTACACAGTATCCGCCCTGCGCTCAACCACAGGGCTGGTGCTCTCTCCGCGAGAAATTCCCCAATCTGTCAGCGTCATTACTAAAAAACAAATTGAAGACCAAGGCATTACCGACTTAGAAGGTGCATTGCAAAACGCTACGGGCATCAATGTTTTCAAAAGCGGCGGACGCACGCATTTCATGTCGCGCGGCTATTTTATCGAACAGTTTGAAGAAGACGGCATTGCCACGCAACTCGGTTCACCCGGAGGATTCGGCTTAGGCGGCCCGGCCGGTGACCCAACCAGTGCAACCGATATGGCAATGTACGACCACATTGAAGTGGTGCGCGGTGCAGCAGGTTTGACACAGGCAAACAACGAACCCGGCGGCACGGTAAACGCCGTCCGCAAAAAGCCGACTGCAAAACGCCAGCTTTCCGCCGATTTGATGGCAAACTCATGGGGCAAAGTAAACAGCGTCTTTGATGCATCCGGCACCTTAAGCCAAGAACACGGCCTGCGCGGACGCTTTGTCGGCTCGGTTGGCAGCAACAAAACCTTCAAAGACCAATCCGGCGGCCGCGACATCCTTCTGTATGGCGTGATGGACAAAGACATCGGCGACAACAGCAAACTTACCTGGGGCGCAAGCTATCTCAACCAAACCGAAACACCCGATCCGGACGGCCTGCCTATGCGTGCAGACGGCAAAGAGTGGAAACGCAGCCGCTATCTGGGTGCGGATTGGAACGAAGCCCGCCTGAAAAAATACAATCTTTTTACCGAGTTTGAACATTATTTCAACGACAACTGGAAACTGAGCAGCAAGTTGGACTGGCGTAAAAACACCAGTTCAAAAGAATATTACACGCTGGGCGGCACAGGTAACGGCATCGGTACAGACGGCCTGGGAACCACATACAGCTTCGACCGTTACGATGCAGGCAACCGCCAGTTCACTTTCCAAAACAACCTGACAGGCCGCATCTTTGCTTTCGGCCAAAATCACGATCTCTTCTTCATGCACAGCTATTCCAAAGAGAACGTAAACTCAAGCAACCGCTGGTTTGATGACAGCAGTACCTATGACGCAGATGCCTTTAACGGCAGCGAGAAAGCCAAACCCGATTGGGATTCTGCCACAGCCAAAGCCCGTGGCGGTGACGGCCGTTATACTACCCATGCCTTTGGTTTGGGCGCGCGCATCAATCCTACCGACAAACTGCACATCATCGCAGGCGGACGCTATACCAGCTGGAAACGCGACTTCTATTGGGATCGCGACCTCAAAGACGGGGTAGCAGGTTCATCAGACTCGCTCAAACGCAACCGCTTCATCCCCTATGCCGGCATCACTTACGACATCACGCCTAAGCAAAGCGTTTACGCCGCCTACACGTCCATCTTCAAACAAACGATGAACCGCGACTACAACGACAACCTGCTGCCTCCGATTATGGGACGCAACTACGAACTCGGCTGGAAAGGCGAATGGAACGAAGGCCGTCTGAATACTTCCGTCGCCCTTTACCGCACCGATAAAGACAACAACAACCAACGCGTCAATGCCAAACCGCACGCCTACTGGGAACCGCTCAACCAAAGCAGCCGCGGCTTGGACGCCGAAATCTCCGGCAGCCTGACCGACCGTTGGCAGGTTTACGCAGGCTACACCTTCAACCGCAGCACCAACCGCAGCAGCGTTACCGGCAATGTTGAATCGCGCCGAAAAGGCTACAACTTCAGCAGCCATACGCCGAAGCATATGTTCCGCCTCTACACCAGCTATGTCCTGCCGGTGGATGACGGCAAATGGACGGTCGGTCTTGGCTTGAAGAGCAGCAGCAAAACCGCCAATTCCTACGGCTCCATCAAGCAAGGCGGCTACACCATTTGGAATACCAACGTCCAATACCGCCCGAGCAAAAACCTGCAATTGGGGCTGGCAGTCAACAACCTGACCGACAAACGCTACTACGAAAACCAATACAGCCGTGCCGCCAACAGCGGCAACTTCTACGGCGAACCGCGCAATGCCGTGTTCAGCCTGAAATGGAAAATGTAGTCCGTCTGCGGTAGCAAAATTAAAAAAAACAATAACTAAATCATATTCGGCAATCTACCTGACCTGCTCCTGACAGACAGGGAACAATTGCCGTTGTTGTAAAAGTAAGGGGTCGTCTGAAAACTGCCGTTTGAGTTTTCAGACGACCCTCTTTCCCATAAAAACCTCTTAACCCCCACCTGAAGGAGCTGTAATGAACCATCCGATTCGTTATGCCTACCTGCTTGCCGCCGTCCCGCTGCAACTTTCCGCCCGAACCACCGAACAGACGGAACATGTTAACCTGCCCACCGTTAACGTAACCGGACAAAGCCGTACTGCTTCGCGTGACAGTTATACCGTGCCGGTCATGTCCACCGCCACCGGCCTGCCGATCTCCCCAAAAGACACGCCGCAATCCGTCAGCGTCATTACGCGCAAACAAATGGACGATTCGGGCGCGACCACGCTGGAAGAAGCGTTGAAAACCACCACAGGGCTGAATATTTACAAACAGGGTTTCCAAACCCGCTTTCAATCCAGAGGCTTCGACATCGCTCAGATCAGCGAAGACGGTGTCAATTCGACTGTCTGTACCATGTGCGGCAATAATCCGCACGATGCCAAACAACTGACCGATACCGCACTTTACGACCGCATCGAAGTCGTACGCGGAGCAACAGGTCTGCGTAAAGCGCAAAGCGAGCCGGGCGGCAGCATCAATGCCATCCGCAAACGCCCGACCGCTGCGCCGCTGCTTGAATTTGATGCAACTGCCGACCGCTTCGGCACGCTGCGCACTTCCGCCGATGTATCGGGATTCCTCAGCCGCGACAATGGCTTGCGCGGGCGCGCGGTTGCCGTACTTGAAAAAAATAAAAGCTGGCGTAAAAACAGCGACGGCAATAAAGGGATTATTTACGGCGTTATCGACAAGCAAGTCGGGGAAAACGATATGCTGACGTTGAGTGCGATATACCACCGTGAAAAAGATGTACCTTCCCTGTTCGGACTGCCCGCCAATCCCGACGGCAGCGACCTACGATTGCCGCGCGACAGCTATTTGGGTGCGAACTGGAATCGTGCGGATTACAAAAAAGCCAATATGTTCGCCGAATGGAAGCACTATTTCGGCGATCGTTGGAATCTGACCACTTCCGTTGATTACCGCCGCAACAAATCCGTTACCGAATATGGTTACGTCCCGCAGCGGCAAAATATTTCGCCCGCAGGCACATTGAGTGACGGTTATACTGGCAGAAGCGATCGCAACAACAGTCAATGGACTGTGCAAAGCGATTTAGAAGGAAAATTTGATTGGTTCGGCCGCGAACATGAGTTTTACGCGGGCTATGAATACACCAAAGAAAAATTCGATAATATGTGGAGAGGCACACCCTTGAAAGATGGCAACTATCCTGTTTTTTCTTGGACGGGTGATGAAATTGCCAAACCTAATTGGAACACGGCCCGCAATCTCGAAATTCGTAAAACCGTTCCCGACACCCACACAGCGACCATAGCCACCCGCCTGAACATTGCCGACAAATGGCACATCCTGCTCGGCACAAGTTACAGCCGCTGGCGGCAATCACAATATCTGTCATGGATGAAAACTCCCGACAGCCACTATAAAAAAGGCCGTTTCATCCCCTACGCAGGCATTACCTACGACATCACCCCGCAACAAAACCTATATGCAAGTTACACCAGCATTTTCAAATACTCGGGCGATTATTACGACATCAATGACAAGCTCTTGCCGCCTGTAATGGGCAACAGCTACGAAATCGGCTGGAAAGGCGCGTGGAACAACAATAAATTGAACACCACCCTCGCCTTGTTTCAAACCGAAAAACACAACCAACCCACAGATACATGGTTGGGTAAAGACCTTACAACGGGCAATATCCGTCCTTGGGTACGCGGCGACCGCGCCATCTACACTCCTGTACGCATGGAAAGCCGCGGTATTGATGCCGAAATTGCCGGCAACATCACCGACGACTGGCAGATTTTTGCGGGCTACACCTTCAACAAAAGGCGTTATACCTCTACCGCAGCCGCCCAAACCGCAGAGCGCAACGGTCGCGGGGTCGATTTCAGCCAGCACACGCCCCGACATATCTTCCGCCTCAATACCATGTACCGCCTGCCCGGTGCGGCGCGCAAATGGACGGTGGGCGGAGGTGTGAACGTCCAAAGCAAATCCAGCCCGATTATAGTGAACGGAGAGAAACAATATTTGGGCGGTTACGCCGTTTGGCATGCAGCCGTACAATACGAACCCTCCAAACACACCAAGCTCAGCCTGAAAGTCGACAACCTGACCGACAAACGGTATTACGAAAGCTATGCCCACCGCGCTACCTACCAAGGACATTTCTACGGACAGCCGCGCAATGTAACCTTGAACTTCAAGTGGAAGATGTAGCCATTGTATGAAGTGAGGTCGTCTGAAAACACAATCCGGCTTTCAGACGACCTCTTACCCCTGCCGTCATGCCCGCCCATATCGACATGACGGCATCGGTATTTTCATTTGAACATCTGCAAACAGTCGTCTAAAACCTATCAGGAAACAAAAGTTTCGAATAGCGTGTCTGATACCGTTACCCCGCAAATGTAGATTTTCAGACGACCTCCCGTTATTTGTACCAACACACCATCCATGAACATCCTCAAAAAATTCTTTTACCTTGCCCGCCCTTTTTGGTCAGGGGCACACGGCCGCCTCCAATGGCTGATGCTCGCCGTTTTGATAGGGTTTACCCTATTCTCCATCACCATCAGCGTTTGGATTGCCGCATGGGACAAACGCTTCTACGACGCGCTGGCTGCGTTTGACGGCGCATCTATGCCTTCGCTCATTGTCGAATACCTCGGCTATATGGCGATGGTTATCGGCTGTATCGTTTGTGCCGACTGGCTGCAAAAACGCCTTATCTTCCGTTGGCGCACCCATCTGACCGAGCAATTTCAAAAAAACTGGCTCGAAGGCCACAAACATTACCGCCTGCGCCTGACCGGAGAACCAGACAACCCCGACCAACGTATCGCCGAAGACATCTACCTCCTTGCCGACAAAAGCATCAGCCTCTTTCGCTCCTTCATCAATAATATTGCCAAATTCAGCGCGTTCGTCGCCGTATTGTGGACGCTCTCCGGCGTACAGACTTTCAACATCGGCGGATACAGCATTACCGTTTACGGCTATCTCGTTTGGGTTGCACTAATTTATTCTATCTTCAGCACCATCATCGCCCATCTTGTCGGCCGCAAACTGAAAAACCTCAACATCGACCGTCAACACCGAGAAGCCGACTACCGTGCAGCTCTTTTACGCGTACGCGACCATGCCGAACAAATCGCCTTCTACAACGGCGGCGAAGCCGAAACAGGCCGTCTGAAACAACGCTACCTCCGCATCCGCGACAACTGGCGGCGGCTGACCAACTGCGAATTCCGCCAAGAAACTTTCTGGGCGACCTACGTGCGCATCAGCATCTTCATCCCCATCCTTGCCACCCTGCCCATGTACCTCGCCAAAACCATGACCTTCGGCGACATGATGCAGACCCGCACATCGTTTGCCCGCGTCCAAGACAGCTTCGGCTGGTTTACTGACGCATACCGCCGCCTGATTGAATGGGCGGCAGTCGTCGAACGCCTCTCCGGTTTTCAGACTGCCTTGGAACAAGTAGAACAAAAAAGCCCCTCCCTTCAGTCACACCAAACAGATTTATCTCATCATAGCGGCAAGGTCGTCTTGCAAAACCTTACCGTCCACACCCAAACCGGCAGCCCCCTGCTTACTGATATTCACCTCCAAGCCCATTCTCCGGAATGGGTATTACTTGAAGGCAGAAGCGGCATCGGTAAATCCACCCTGCTGCGCGCCCTCGCAGGCTTGTGGCCGTATTACCAAGGCAGTTTCGCCCTCGAAGGTAGCCGCCTGTTCTTCCCGCAACGCCCTTACCTGCCTGCGGACACATTGCGTCAAACTGTCAGCTATCCCTATACGACCTGCCAAGACGACCATTTGATTCAAACCGTTTTGGAACAAGTCGGCTTAAGCAGCCCCACGGGTCGGTTGCACACGTTGATGAACGATTTGGACACTTCACACGAATGGCACGGCATCCTTTCCGGCGGAGAGCAGCAACGCCTCAGCCTTGCACGCGCACTGCTGCACAAACCGCAGATCCTGTTCCTAGATGAAGCCACCAACCAGCTCGATGATGAATCCGCCCTGATGTTGATGCAGACCCTCAAGCAACATTTGCCCGATACTTTGGTCATCGGCATTAGCCACCAACCCAAGATTCAAGCCCTGTTTGATAGCTCTCTGAATTTGAATGAAAAATTATTTAAATGTTAAAATGTGCAAAACGCTTGCTTTCAATCCTAACAAGGGATATAGTACTAAGTAACTAGTTCTTATTGATGAGAACTACTCCTTGGATACTTGCCTCCGGTTCTCCAACCCGGGGGCGTTTTTTTGCGTTTTTATTTTGTGTTTGTATGAATAGGATAAAGACGAAATATAAAAGGTTTTCAAAACACGAGGCCTATAATCTTTATAAAAGATTGACTATAAATAAAAAACACCAATCTCAAAGCCATAGTCAAATAAAACCGCAAACCACGCTTTCCCAAACTTTCAGGCCGTCTGAATTCCTCTCTCCAATATCGTTAATCCCATATTTCAGACGGCCTGTTTAACCCTCTATTGCAAAGCTTGGCACAAGCACCGCTGACCGACGGCAATTAATTACTATATAATCAAACGCATTGTTACCTCTACAAAGGAGCCACACCATGACCACAAAAATTAAAATTGGTATCGTCGGTGCAACCGGTTACACAGGTGTTGAATTGTTACGCCTGCTCAGCAGCCATCCCAACGCAGAAGTCACTGCCGTCACCAGCCGAAGCGAAGCCGGTATTGCGGTTGCCGACTACTTTCCCAGCCTGCGCGGTATTTACGACCTTGCATTCCAAACGCCTGAAGATGCCGGGCTTGACCGTTGCGACCTCGTGTTCTTCGCCACGCCCAACGGCGTGGCCATGAAAGAAGCACCGACCCTTGTGGAAAAAGGCGTACGCGTGATTGACCTGTCTGCCGACTTCCGCATCCGAGACATCCTCACATGGGAAAAATGGTACAAAATGGCCCATGCCGCGCCGCAACTCGTTTCTCAAGCAGTGTACGGCTTGTGCGAACTTTACAAAGACGACATCGCCAAAGCCATGCTGGTGGCCAATCCGGGCTGCTACCCTACCTGCGTTTCCCTGCCCTTATTGCCGCTGCTTCAGGCTGGCCGTCTGAAAGCCAACGCGCCTCTAATTGCCGACTGTAAATCCGGTGTTTCCGGTGCAGGCCGCAAAACCAGCACCCACACCCTATTGTGCGAAGCAGGCGACAACTTCAAAGCCTACGGTGTCGGCGGCCACCGCCATTTACCTGAAATTCGACAAACCCTGTCCGGACTGCAAGACCATGTTTCAGACGGCCTGATTTTCGTACCACACCTTGTTCCGATGATACGCGGTATGCACGCCACCCTTTATCTGCACCTGCAAGAACATACCGATCCTGAAGCCTTGCTGCTCGAATACTACCGCGACAGTCCTTTTGTTGATGTCCTGCCTTCAGGTTCGACACCTGAAACCCGCAGCGTACGCGGCGCCAACCTTTGCCGTATCAGTGTTCAAAAAGCGCCCGATCAAGACGATGTGTGGATTGTTCTTTCCGTCATCGACAACTTGGTTAAAGGCGCAGCCGGTCAAGCCGTGCAGAATATGAACATCATGTTCGGCCTGCCCGAAACCACCGGTCTGACTAATGCACCATTGATGCCTTAAGCCATTCTTATTAAAAACACAAGGCCGTCTGAAACTTTGATCGTTCAGACGGCCTTTATCAATTCATTCACAAACATTACTCATACACCACGCCGGCAAGCATTTCTTCTTCATTCAAGTTGCCGTACTGTTGCTCCCAATCGTGGGTAGCCTCCACCATATCGCATTCTTTGGCAAAAGCCAGCAGCCTGCCATCCATCTGATCCAGACTCAAGCTGCCCAAGCGTTCGCATTCCGAAGCCGTCAGATTACCGTCCGCCTCATGCGCCTCCGAAGATCCGAAAGGCAGAGCAAAAAAACCCAATACCAACGCCAGCAGCACCCCAAAAGTATTTTTACGCGAACGAGTCATTTCACACCTCTCATCATAATCATATAGCAGGTTTAAATCAGAAAAACTAAACCAAATAAAATTAAACTAAGAAAAATCGAACAGAAAATTAGAAATATCGATTTATCTAAGACAAAACGAATAATACTAAGAAAAAATAGAATATGCAATACTTTTTCTTAGATGAAGTAATTTTTTTCTTACAATTTTATAAAAACTAAGGTAAAATACACTCAAATCGTCCAAACCATATAAAAAACATACCTCCATAAAGGCATAAACATGGATACCTTTAAAGACCGCCTGGCTTTCTTATGGAAAGATGAAGCCCGCCAAGCCAAAATTGCCGCCGACATCGATATGACCATCGCCGGATTCAGCCGTATCTGGAACGAAGGCGGCCTGCCGAAATCGGAAACGCTAAAAAAAATCAAACAACTTAAAGGCTGCAGCATAGACTGGCTTTTGACAGGCAAAGGTTCCCCCTTCCCTGATTCCGAAGTCCCCAAAGCCACAGCAACCGACACACTGGGCAATCCAGTCGATATAGACGAATTTGTCTTCGTACCGCGTTACGACATCCAGGCCGCGGCCGGACACGGCCAGCTCGTCGGCGACGAACAGCCGATGTTCGCCATGGCATTCCGACGTTATTGGATTGAAAATTATGTAACGCGCGACATCAAAAACCTTTCCGTTATCTCAGTCAAAGGCGACTCGATGGAAGGCGTACTGAATGATGGCGACACCATCCTCATCAACCACGGCCAAACCACGCCGCGCGACGGCCTCTATGTTTTGCGCCTCAACGAAAACCTTTTGGTCAAACGCCTGCAACTGATACCCGGCGGCATCGTCAATGTCATTTCTGCCAACGAGGCCTACCCTACTTTTGAAATCGACTTGAAAAACCCGACCGACGACGTTGCCATCATCGGCCGTGTCGAATGGTTTGGCAGAAGCATCTAAATCTGACATACTGGTGCTTGAAATTTCTGCCATGCCCTCCATGTAAGCTGGCAGACCCTGTCTGCACAAACTTGCCTTGACTAACGGTTTGCGCGACAATAGTAAAAATATTCATATAAAAGGAATCACATCATGTCAGACGAAAGCCCTATTATCTTTACTGACAGCTGCTGCACCAAAGTTGCCGACCTGATCGCCGAAGAGAACAATCCCGACCTGAAATTGCGCGTATTCGTCAACGGTGGCGGTTGCTCCGGCTTCCAATACGGTTTTACCTTTGACGAAATCAAAAACGACGACGATTTTGAAATCCAGAAAAACGGCCTGACGTTCTTGGTTGACCCGATGAGCTACCAATATCTGGTTGGTGCGGAAATCGACTACACCGAAAGCCTACAAGGTTCTCAATTCGTCATCCGTAATCCGAATGCAGAGACAACTTGCGGTTGCGGCTCATCCTTCTCCGTATAAACAATCTGTTTTTGCCATAAAAAACAGGCCGTCTGTATCTTCAGACGGCCTTTTGTGTGAATTTATTTTAAACAACATCAGATTTACCTTATAATAATAATATCGGGCGTGAATATTTACTCTACAATAGACATAACATTGGACATGCATATTACCATATAAATAAAAATTTATTGTCCAGCCGATTAACGACACAAAGGCAAACCGTACTTGGTCTGCCTGAGACTGCAGCCTCTGTTTTGGCTCGTATCATAATCCAAGACAGCTCAAACACAATAACAAAACCTTAGGCTAAACCCATTTGGTTGACGCAGTCGAAATACTCATGGGATATCAATGAGCAAACAAGAAAAATTTTTCGACGTATACGTTTCCTATCCGCCGAACACGGATAGGGAGCGCATCCATGCCTGCCTGTATGACAACCTGCCCGAAAACGAAGTCGAGAGCCTGATTCAAGCCTTGGCTGAGCGTCCGCAAGCCATTGTGGCCGAGAAATGCACCCAAGACGAGCGCGAAAATGCGCAGCATTACTTCAGCTATTTGGGTTTGGACGTGATCGTACGTCAAGCTATGGAATTGGAAGCGGTTGAAGAAGAACCCGTATTGGCAGTCAACACTCCCGACCCTATCCAATGCCCCGTCTGCATGACGATTATTGATGAATTAGACGCACAGGAGTGTAAAACCTGTCGCTTTGATTTGACAGAAAAAAATGAGTTGGCCATCCAGCGCAAGCGCATTGAATGGCAGGAAAAAATCTCTTTCGAGCATAAAAAACAAACCGAAATTGCCCACAAGCTCAAATATGAACGTGAGCAGGAAGAGAAAAAGCTGCGCAAGAAAATCCGTGCCGAATTGGAATCCCAATTACGCGAAGAGTTAGGCCAAAATCCTGAGCTGGCCGCACTTGCAGCGAGGAAGAAAACACAGTTTCTGCTTACAATGGCTATCGTGTTCGCCGTTTTGAGCCTGCTTGCACTCGGCTATATCGCTGCAAAATTCTTCTAAACTGATTCAAAAACTTAAGGCCGTCTGAAAACAGATTTTCAGACGGCCTTTTATTTTCTTATTGATTGAATCATTTCAATCAAGCCTCTTGCACATCAACATCCACCGACCATCTGATTTTACCGTCGCGGTTTTGCTGCAACACCTGTACCCACAAACTCACGGCGCGGTGCAAATCTTGTCGGGATGTCGATTCGAGGAAGATTTGCGCACGCTCGCGTTCGGCGAGGCGCACCATCAGCATAGGGGCGGCGCCTAACTGGGAGACGCTTTCGGGCAAAAGTGGGGCGAGTGTTTCTTTGGCGGCGTTGAGAAATTCCATCGCATCGGCCACGCGCGGCGCGTCGGCGCGGACGGCAGTCTGAAAACCGAAGGGCGGCATGGAAAACATTTGCCGCTCGTTCAATTCGTTTTCGGCAAACACGGCGTAATTTTGCGCTTTGACGGCGGCGAAGACAGGATGTTCGGGCAATTGGGTCTGTATCAACACCTTGCCAGGTTTGTCGGCGCGCCCCGCCCTGCCGGACACCTGCATCAGCTCGGCGAACAGCCTTTCCGGCGCGCGAAAGTCCGCGCTGTACAGGCTGCCGTCGGCATTCAACACAATAACAAGGTTGAGCCGCGCAAAATCATGACCTTTGGCGAGCATCTGCGTGCCGACTAAAATGTCGATTTCATTGTCGGCGATGCGGCGGTACAAATCCGCCCAGTCGTTTTTGTGCGCCGTGCTGTCCCTGTCGACGCGGACGACGGCGGCCTTGGGCAGGAAGGCGCGCAGGGTTTCTTCGACGCGCTGCGTGCCGTGTCCGACGGCGGTCAGGTCTTGGTTGCCGCAGTCGGGGCATTTGTACGGGATGGGTTCGCGGTGGTCGCAGTGGTGGCAGCGCAGTTGGCGGGCGCGTTGGTGCAACACCATTTTGGCGGAGCAGTTCGGGCAGCCGAAGGTATGGCCGCAGTCGCCGCAAAACAGCGCGGGTGCGAAACCGCGCCGGTTAAGGTAAACCAGCGACATGCCGCCTGCTTCAAAGTTCTGCTTCAAAAGCTGCAAGGCTTGCGGCGAGAAGCCGTTGTCGAGTTTCAGACGGCCTACGTTGAGGATATCCACTTGCGGCAGTTGCGCGGCGGCATGGGCGCGCTCGGTCAGTTGCAAGAGGCGGTACGCGCCGCTTTGCGCCTTGTGCCAACTCTCCAAGCTGGGCGTGGCGCTGCCCAATATGATGGGACAGCCGCTCTGCTTCGCCCGCCACACCGCCAAATCGCGGGCATGGTAGCGCAATTCGTTGTCTTGTTTGAACGAGCCGTCGTGTTCCTCATCGACCACAATCAGCCCGACATCAGGCAAAGGCGTGAACACCGCCAGCCGCGTGCCGATCACCAGCTTCGCCTGCCCCAACATCGCGCGCAAATAATCCTGCGTGCGCCTGCCTGCCGCCATCTGGCTGTGCAACACGGCGGTCGGCACGTTGGCAAAACGGTTTTCCACCCGCTTCAAAAGCTGCGGCGTGAGGTTGATTTCGGGCAACAGAAACAACACCTGCCGCCCCTGCGCCAACACTTTCGCCATCGCATCGAAATACACCTCGGTCTTGCCACTGCCGGTAATGCCGTACAGCAAAAACGGCTGAAATTTACCAAAGGCCGTCTGAATTTCATCGGAAGCCTTCTGCTGGTCAGCATTTAATACAAATTCAGAGTGCGAAGCCTGCCCGTGGTACGACCTCAATACAGGCTTTGCCGCTTCCGTTGTTTCAATCCAACCCTGCTCCGCCCAATCTTCGATTAATTTCGCCGCCTGCGCATTCACCTGCTTCAACGCCGCCATCGTCATTCCGCCCGACAGCAGCGCGTCCCACAAAGCCGCTTTTTTGTTGAACCGAGCCGGCGGCGGCGTTTGCGCCCTACCCGCTTCGTTCAAAGCGTAAAACAACGGCGGCTGCGGCATTTCCACTGCGCGCGTTTCCTTCAAACCCTGCGGCAGCGCGGCAAACACCGCCTGCCCGGTCGGATAGTGGTAATAACGCGACGTAAACGCCAACAAATCACGCCAGCTTTGAGGCAACGGCTTTTCTTCCACAAAGGCTGCCTGAACGCTCAAAATCCGCGCCGTATCCATATCGGGCGCAATATCCGTTTCCCACACAATCCCGACAACGGTTTTATTGCGGAAAGGCACAAGCACCCGCATTCCCGGAGGAAGCGGCTCGGAATGGGAATAAGTCAAAAGGCCGTCTGAAAGCGGCACGTTTACGGCAATACGGTGGTAGAACATACAAACAATCAAATTATTTTTTCGTATTTTAACAGCCGAAAGCTATTTTCAGACGATAATTTGAGCCTTAGCACAATGCAGACATGACGGAGGTTTGATACAATGCCTTACTTTCAACACACGCAAGTCTTTCGCATGAAAACCAAGTTAATCAAAATCTTAACACCGTTTGCCGTCCTTCCTTTGTTGGCATGCGGTCAACCTGCCGTATCCAACGCCAACGCGGCGCCTGCCCCTGCTACCAAAGCGGAAGCGCCTGCCGACAAATCTGTTGCCGCTTCTTTGAAAGCGCGTCTGGAAAAAGTCTATGCCGCCCAAGATTTGAAAGTTTTGAGCGTCAGTGAAACACCGATTAAAGGCATTTATGAAGTTGTCGTCAGCGGCAAACAAATCATCTATACCGACGCCAAAGGCGACTATATGCTTGTTGGCGACCTCATCAACGTCAACACGCGCCAAAGCATGACTGAAGAACGCGCCGCCGATTTGAACAAAATCGACTTCGCTTCCCTGCCTTTGGACAAAGCCATCAAAGAAGTACGCGGCAACGGCAAACTGAAAGTCGCTGTTTTCTCTGATCCGGACTGCCCGTACTGCAAACGCTTGGAGCATGAATTTGAAAAAATGACCGACATCACGATTTACACCTTCATGATGCCGATTCCAAGCCTGCACCCTGATGCCGCGCGCAAAGCCGAGCTGTTGTGGTGTCAGCCTAATCCAACCCAGGCATGGATTGACTGGATGCGCAAAGGCAAACTCCCAAGCGGCAAAGCAAACTGCGAAAACCCCGTTGCTGAAACCACTTCGTTGGGCGAACAATTCGGTTTCAACGGCACGCCGACCGTGGTCTTCCCTAACGGTCGCAGCCAAAGCGGTTACAGCCCTATGCCTCACCTCAAAGAAATCATCGAGAAAAACCAGTAATACCGGGTTTAATCTCCATAAAGGACGCTTTACGCGTCCTTTTTTCATGTCGCCTGCCATCAACTGCCTTCAGACGGCCTCGATACTGACAAGTACAAAAAAGGACGTGTCCAACACGTCCTTTTTTCCCTTTACCTTACAGGTAGAATTTTTCAATCACTTTCAGGTTTTCATCCAATTTGTACACCAGCGGCTGACCGGTTGGGATTTCCAAGCCCATGATGTCTTCGTCGGAAATGCCTTCGATGTGTTTGGCCAACGCGCGCAGGGAGTTGCCGTGTGCCGCAACTAAAACACGTTTGCCACTCAGAATGGCCGGAGCGATTTGGTCTTCCCAGAAAGGCAGTACGCGCTCGAGGGTAACTTTGAGGTTTTCGCCATCAGGTACGACATCGCTAGGCAGGTTGGCATAGCGGCGGTCGTTGTGGGCGGAATGCGGGTCTTTAGGATCGAGCAGCGGAGGCAAGGTGTCGTAGCTGCGGCGCCAGATGTGGACTTGCTCGTCGCCGTATTTTTCTGCGGTTTGTTTTTTATCCATACCTTGCAGCTGGCCGTAGTGGCGTTCGTTCAAACGCCATGATTTGATTTGTGGAACAAACAGTTGGTCGGATTCTTCCAAAACGATGTTACAGGTTTTGATGGCACGGGTCAGAACGGAAGTAAAGGCGATGTCGAACTCGTAGCCCTTCTCTTTCAGCTTTTTACCTGCTGCTGCGGCTTCTGCCAAACCTTGCTCGCTCAGCTTGACGTCGCGCCAGCCGGTGAAAAGGTTTTTCGCGTTCCATTCGCTTTGTCCGTGACGGATGAATACTAATTCCATGATAGTTTGCTCCAATGAAGTTTGGGAAAGGGTATTTATATCACACTTTGCCGCCGCGCTGATAACGCCGGCGGTTTCTTTTGATATGTTGCAAGTTTGCCTCTAGTCTTCAGACGGCCTTGTCGGAAGGTAAACGTCAAAACGCGTACTTTTGCCTGTGTATTGATAAGCAGGTTTGCACCCGTCGAGAAACTCTCCTAAGCGCGGGCGTTTGACGACAATGCGCTTTTTGGCGGTATTCAACGCTGCGTCCAGAAGCTCGGCTTCGTCTTGTGCCGCGCCGACCAAGTCGTGAAAGTAAGCCATTTCTTTTTTCACGGCGGCGGTTTTGTGGCGTTCCGGATACATCGGGTCTAGGTACACTACATCGGGTCTGCCTTTTTGCGCGGCCAATTCCTGCATTAAATCAACGGCATTGCCGAAGTGCAAAGTAATGCGTTGGGCAATCTCCCGTGTTTCTTCACTTTGCCCTGCCCTGTTGAGGCCGTCTGAAAGTAGACAGGCAACGGCGGGATTTTGTTCAAAAGTGTGTACATTCAAACCCAACGAGGCAAGCACAAAACTGTCGCGCCCCAGTCCGCCGGTAGCGTCCCAGACAGTCGGTTGAGTAGTGTGGTTAACGGCTTTGGCAATCAACTCGCCTCCGCCTTTAGTACGCCGATAATGGGCGACACCGCCATCAAAATCAACGCGGACACGGCCTTTTTCACCGGCGCGGCACAAACTGATGCCGCTTTCGTCAGCGATAAGGAAACTGCCTTCTTCAGGCTGCCGGTCGATAACGGTCAGCCCGAAAGGCGCGGCAAGGCTGCGAAGTTTGGCAGATGCGGTTTCGTCAAAATAAATCTTGTACATAAGGCTTATGTTTCAGACGGCCTTGAAAACTCAGGCCGTCTGAACGTTTTAATTGATGTCCAAGCGTTCCATGCGATAGCGCATAGAGCGGAAGCTGATGCCCAAAAGTTTGGCGGCTTGGGTACGGTTGTAACGGGTTTGCTGCAAAGCCTGCTCGATGATGCTGCGCTCCACTTGATCGAGGTAATCCTGTATCTGCATGGTACGCGGATCAAACGGTGGAATGGGGCTGTGATTGAGCGTAGTTTCGCGCGTGTCAGGTTCGGCAATATCATCAAAAGAGAAGCCGCTGCGTTCAGCCTTAACCTGTGGGGCATTTTGAATCTGCAAGTCGTCCACTTGTATCACTTGGCCGACCGTCAGTGCGACGGCGCGTTCGAGGATGTTTTCCAACTCGCGGAAGTTGCCGGGATAGCTGTAATGCAACAGGGCTTCTTGGGCTTTCGGGCTGAGTTTGTAGGTTTGATTGCCGTGACGGTGTTTGTACAGCAGATACAGAATCAGCGCGCCCAAGTCTTCGCGCATTTCGCGCAAAGGCGGCATGTGCAGGGTGACAACGTTGAGGCGGTAATACAAGTCCTGACGGAATGCGCCGCTTTCAACCAAAGCTTCGAGGTTTTTGTGGGTTGCACAAATAATGCGCACATCCACAGGGGTTTCCCGCGCATCGCCGATACGGCGCACGGCTTTTTCTTGAATGGCGCGCAGGAGTTTGACCTGCATGGCAAGCGACAAATCGGCAACTTCGTCAAGGAACAAAGTGCCGCCGTCAGCATGTTGGAAAAAACCTAAACGGTCTTGATCCGCGCCGGTAAAGCTACCTTTTTTGTAACCGAAAAATTCGCTTTCCATCAGGTTTTCAGGGATGGCACCGCAGTTGACGGCAATAAACGGTTTGTCTGCGCGGTCGGACAGCTCGTGAATCGTGCGCGCCGCCTGCTCTTTACCCGTACCGGACTCGCCGGAGATATAAACGGGAACAAGGCTGCGGGCCAATCTGCGAATCAAGTGGCGTACTTCAACCATTTGCGGCGAAGTACCCAACAGGCGCGGCATATCGTCCTCGCCTTCCAATATAGGTGCATCTTGTTGCAGAGAAGGATTGATGCTGCCGGCCGAAAAACGCTCTTTTAAGGAATTGAGCCCTTCCGGAACAGTCAAAGGCCGGTTAAATTCACTCTGTACGCTCTTAGGAGGCGTAACGACAGGCTTGGCCGGCTGAGGTTCGGGTTTATACAGGGCGGCAGAAACAGGCGCAGGCTGCGATTTGACTTTTTCAGACGGCGTGGGTTCGGCAGTATTGTCTGAAACCGATACTGCCGATTTAACCAATGAACGCAACTGAGACAGCGTAATCGGTTTTTGCAGATAATCAAACGCCCCTGCTTTCAAGGCTTCAACGGCTTGGTCGGCATTGCCGAAAGCCGTAATCACGGCAACGGGCGTGTCGAGCATCAGTTCATCAATGTATTGGACAACCTCGAGGCCGGAGCCGTCGGGCATACGCATATCGGTCAATACCAGCGAATAATCGTTGTTGTCCAGCTTGTCTTTGGCTTCTTCAACACCAGCCGCAGTATCGACGCGCAGACCCATTTTCATCAGGGTCATTTCCATCAGGTCGCGGATATCTGCCTCGTCATCGACAACCAAAACCGGCTCTTGCAATTTATTCATCCTGCGCTTGCTCCTTCGGTAAAATCAGTTCAAACCCGTTCATTTCAGGGTGATAATGCAGCTGCCCCATATTGGCGTGTGCCAACTCGCGTGCGACGTAAAGCCCCAAGCCGGTACCTTGTTTTTCGGTGGTGTAAAACGGCTCGAACAAATGATTTCGTACATCGGGCGGCACGCCTTTGCCGTTGTCCGCCACGACGATGGAAATATGCATCCTGCCGCTTGAACGGATAAGGACGGTAATGGCGTTTTCGTCCTGACGGCTGTGTCGCCAAGCATTGTTGCACAAGTTCCACATCACTTGCTGCAAATGCATGGGGTCAACCAATACGGTCAGATTGTTGCCGTCCATATTCATGCGCAGACAACCGATGGCATCAGGATTGTTCAAGGTAAATTCCTGCTTGAACTCTAACCAGAATTTCATCAGATTAATCGGCTGGCGGCTGATGTTGTCTCGTTTGTTAAGCAGGGATACGTCTTCCAACATCTTATCGATACGTTGGATATTGCTGTCGATGATGTTGTAGAGCTTGGCCTTGAGCGGATCTGCCTCATCGCCTTCCTGCAACAAATCGCTGGCATGACGGATGGCGGACATCGGGTTGCGGATTTCGTGGGCAAGGTTGGCAGTCAACTGTCCAAGCGAAGTCAGCTTGGTAGACATGGCCTCTGCAGCCACTTCACGCAATGAGCGGACGTACAGCATCAGCAACTCGGTCTGCTCCTGAATCAGCGGAACGGCACGGACGTGCATGGCGTGTTGGAAAATATGGATATCGGTTTCAAAAGGTTTGTCGGGTTGGCGCTGCCAACGTGCCACCAGCTCGCCAAACACGATTTCCTGCTGATCGATAATCAGGCTGGGAAAATAGATTTTTGCCTGTTTGTTAAACAGCCACACGCGTTGGGTTGCATCAATCACCACAACCGCTTCCTGCACGCGGTTCAAAACCAAATGGTTCAAGCCGCTGATACGGCGGTAGGCCAGTTGATGGCGGCTGGCGGACTCTGTGGCCTGCTCCAAATAACGGGCGGCAAACGATGTCAGCATCGCCACCAGATAGCCTGCGCCGATCAGCATCAAAGAATTCATCATTGATTTCGCGTCCCAATTAAACGAATCGAAACGCATACTGCCGTCTAAAAACAGGTTCAAAATAAACAACATTGCCGTATAACCTGCGTACAGCATGGGATAATGTCCATAACTGAGCAGACACGACGTGGCGACAAACGGCAAAACCAAAATCCCGAAACCGGAAGCTGTACCGCCGGAGATATACACCAAAACCATCATCATGGTGATGTCGACCACGGCGCTGGCATTGGGCAAATCCAAAGACTGCCACTGCCAGCCCGGGCGGAACACGGAGAGCATGATCAGGAAGAAATACAGCGTTACCCAGATATAAAACTCAATGTCCGGCAACGAAACGCCAATTAGGTTGCCGCCCGTGTAGCTGCCGAAAGCGTGCAAAACCAAAAGCGGTAAGACGATGGCTATTCGGGCAATGTTGATTACACCGGGAATCCGCTCCCTCAGATTACCCAGTTCTTGAAGATTGGCTCTGTTCATAAGTGAACCTTTTTTTATTATCATGCAATGTCGTATAAATTTAATTTATTTAGATATATTCGTTCTTGTTTCAGGACAAACTTTCCAGACGGCCTGATATTTCCAATACCTTGCCTTTTTTACCGCGTTTGCCGTCAATATCGGCAATACGCAGTTTTTCCTGATGTTCTGCACCGCGTCGGCCGACCGATACAACGGTAAATTCAGGAGAAGTCGTTACCACGATGTGTTCCAAAGATGCACCATCGGCCAACGACATCAGCTGCAAACCGCGGCCTTTAGGCATGACTTTGAGTTCGCCAATGGAAAACGCCAAGAGACGGTGGTCGCTGCTGGCCAGTACGACTTTGCAGTCAGGATTGATGAGCGAAGAGGCATAGACGGCAACCGGCGGCAGGACGGTTTCGCCGCTGTCCACGGTCATCACCACTTTGCCCGCTTTCACGCGTCCGACCATATCGCCCAGTTTGGCGATGAAGCCGTAGCCGCCGCTGCCTGAGAGCAGGTAATGTCGTTCGGGCTGTCCGGTGAGCATGGCAACGGGTTTCGCGCCGTTTTGCAGCTCGATTAACGATGAAACCGGCACGCCGTCGCCGCGTCCGCCAGGGATTTCGGCGGCATCAAGCGTGTAGGTTCTGCCCAATGAATCGAGGATGACGACAGGTAAAACGGTGCGACCTTCAAGGGTTTGTTTGAGGCGGTCGCCTTCTTTGAACGCGGTTTGGCTCAAATCGAGATTGTGTCCGGCACGGCTGCGTATCCAGCCTTTTTCCGACAAAATCAGTGTGATGGGTTCATCGGCGGTGGTTTGTGTCAGCACTGCGCGTCCTGCTTCCTCTACCAGCGTGCGGCGCGCGTCGCCAAACTGCTTCATGTCCGCCTGCATCTCTTTGATAATCAGCTTGCGTTTTTCGTTTTCGTCGCCCAAAAGGATATTCAGACGACCTTGTTCCTCGCGCAATTCGTTCAATTCTTTTTCGAGTTTGAAACCTTCCAAACGCGCCAACTGGCGCAGGCGGATTTCCAAAATGTCTTCGGCTTGGATTTCGGTCAGCCCGAACGCCGCCATCAAATCGGCTTTCGGGTCGTCTGATTCGCGGATGACTTTAATCACTTCGTCGATGTGCAGAAAGACTTTCAGACGACCTTCAAGGATGTGCAGCCGTTTTTCCACTTGGTTCAAACGGAATTTCAGACGGCGTGTTACGGTAACGACGCGGAAATCCAGCCATTCCTGCAAAATCGTTTTCAGGTTTTTCTGCGCGGGGCGGTTGTCCAGCCCCATCATCACCAAGTTCATGGACACATTGCCTTCCAGCGAAGTCTGCGCCATCAGCGTGTTGATGAAGGTATCCGTATCGATGCGGCTGGATTTCGGCTCGAATACCAGTCGCACGGGATGCTCGCCGTCGGACTCGTCGCGCACGCGGTCGATTAAATCCAGCATCAGCTTTTTGGTGTTGAGCTGGTCTTGGTTCAGCTGCTTTTTGCCCGCTTTCGGTTTCGGGTTGGTCTGTTCTTCGATTTCGGCAAGGATTTTGGCTGAATTGGCGTTCGGCGGCAGCTCGGTCACAATCACGCGCCATTGTCCGCGCGCCAGCTTCTCGATTTCGTAACGTGCACGCACGCGCACGCTGCCCTTGCCGGTTTCGTAAATCCGACGCAATTCGTCCGTCGGCGTGATGATTTGACCGCCGCCGGCAAAATCGGGCGCGGGGATGTACTGCATCAGGTCGGCGGTTTCCAGCGTCGGCTTCTTCAACAGCGCAATCGCCGCCTGCGTGACCTCGTTCAAATTGTGCGACGGAATTTCGGTCGCCATGCCCACCGCGATGCCCGACGCACCGTTGAGCAACACCATAGGCAGGCGGGCGGGCAGGTGCAGCGGTTCGTCAAACGCGCCGTCGTAGTTCGGCACAAAATCCACCGTCCCCTGATTGATTTCGGACAACAGCAATTCCGCAATAGGCGTCAGCCGCGCCTCGGTGTAACGCATCGCCGCCGCTCCGTCGCCATCACGCGAACCGAAGTTGCCGATGCCGTCGATTAAGGGATAGCGCAAGGTAAAATCCTGCGCCATGCGAACCATCGCTTCATAGGCGGAACTGTCGCCGTGCGGATGGTATTTACCCAAAATTTCGCCAACCACGCGCGCCGATTTCACCGGCTTCGCTCCCGCCGTCAAACCCATATCGCGCATGGCAAACAAAATGCGCCGCTGCACGGGCTTCTGGCCGTCTGAAACTTCAGGCAGCGCGCGGCCTTTGACCACACTCATGGCGTATTCGAGATAGGCGCGTTCGGCGTACTGACCTAACAGCAGGTAGTCTTCACCGACAGGAGATGGACTTGGAGCGGAAATGTGTTCTGTCATCAGGATGGTAAAACGAAATAAATTAAAGAAGGATATTGTAAAGCAAAATCGGTAGTCATAGCCAATTTGAGTGATGAACGGTAGCGCAGCAACAATAAGGCTTACCGAATCAGGTCAGCAAATGGAATCCGTTTCGACAAAAAAGGCCGTCTGAAACCATTTCATGTTTCAGACGGCCTTTTCATTTTGGTTTTAAATCAAAACTTCGTTATTCTGCAGTAGCCGGTTTGGCCGCAGTTCTAATGGTTAAGGTCAACGCGGCGGCGATGGCGAGGAAAACACCGGCAAAAGTCATTGCGTTGGCAGGGTCTGCGCCAAGCAACTTCTCATAAACCTTACTAAAAGTAAGAGTTTGAATAAACATCGGAATAACGATCATCATATTGACGATGCCCATATATACACCGTAACGCTCTTTCGGAATGGAATTTACCACAATCATAAACGGTACACCCATCATACTTGCCCAACCGACACCAAAACCAATCATTGGGACAAACATTAAGTATTTATTACCGATGTGCGGAATGCTAAGCAAGGCCAGCGCGGCAAGGGTTACGGCAAAGGCGTGAACATATTTGGCGGCGTATTTGCGCGCCATCCACATCAGGCCGAAGGCGGAGATAAAGGTTACAACATTATAGAAACCGTTTACCAAACCGGTCCATGCAACAGCCTCCTGATAAGCAACCTTATCGGCAGAAGTGGAATCCCAAACAGATTTAACAAGACTGTGTGAAATATATTGCCAATAAATAAAAAGTGCATACCATTGGAAAAGATAAACTGAAGCAAGCTGCCACAAAGGTTTGGGCATTTCTTTAATAGCACTATAGATGTCTTTAATGGCATGAACAGGACCTCTTGGCTGAGCTTTAATTGCTGCCATTTCTTGAGGTGACGGTTCACGTTCAGGAGTAGTTAATACAGTTACTAGGACAGAACCAATAGAGCAAACCGCACCAATATAGAATGAGCCAAACACCCAATACGGAATACCCACTTCAGAAGTTTGGTTCAACCAACCAACTTGTTTAAGGAGATAAAGAGAAATGTTAGCAAGGGTAATACCCAAACCGGTAAACACAGACTGCATCAAGAAACCGGTGGATTGCTGATTCTCAGGAACCGTATCGGCAATAAAGGCACGGAAAGGTTCCATTGCGGTGTTGTTACTAATATCCAAGAGCCACAGCAGCAATACAGCCATCCACAAGGCGGTAACGTGCGGATACAAGAATAAGCATAAACTGCAACCGATCGCACCAATTAAGAAATACGGGCGGCGACGCCCCAATCCCGGTACCCATGTTCGGTCACTCATTGCACCAATAATAGGTTGTACGATTAAACCAGTCACCGGGCCGGCCATATTAAGGTAAGGCAATATACTGGGATCTGGGTTAAGAAAGTTGAAAATCGGATTAATCGCAGTTTGCTGCAACCCGAAGCTATATTGAATACCGAAGAAACCGAAGTTCATCAGCATAATCTGGCGAAGTGTCATCGCCACTTGTGGGGAGATTTTCATAGGAAGGCTACTCCTGGGTAATAAACTATGGAAACAACAAACTCCAATTTCAGCGGTATGACGCTTTTATTGTATTTGGGCTGCCCTTTTTACTGAGGCAACTCCGTTTTCAGACGGCCTTTATTTTGACCGTTTACATGAATCTTATTTTGATGTGTGTTTGTGTTGTTTAAAGCTTATTATTTTCAGGCCGTCTGAAACTATTTATTAATCACAGACTGACGCCAGATGGTTTCCCCAACGACCTTGACTGGCTGAACCGCACCGGTCGGGTGTTCAATGTGTTGAAACAGCAAATCCGCCGCCATCGCACCCATGCGTAAATAAGGCAACTCTGTACTGGTCAACGGCGGAAACAGCGTCTCCGCAATCGCACTGTGATTATCGTAACCGGCAACGGAGACTTGCTCGGGAACCCGCACGCCGCGCGTCCTCAAAATCCCGTACACGCGCACTGCCATTTCATCATTGCCGCAACAAATTACTGTCGGCGGAAGCGGCAAAGACAGCAGCTTCAAAATAGCCGAAATCAAAGACCCGCTGTCGTTGCTGAAGTCAGGATAGCCAGTTTGCACCAAATCAGGATCGAAGACAATATCCGCATCAGCCAAAGCACGGCGGTATCCGGCCAATCTCAATCTCGTCGCTTCCACGCCCGGCTGCAAAGTCACATAAGCAATCCGTTTGTGTCCGCTTTGGATAATCCGGCGCACCAAGCCATACTGCCCTGCTTCGTCGTCCGGCAAAACCGCAGGCGTACCCGTCGAATCAAAGCAGTTGACCAACACCATCGGGCAACGGTTGGGCACTTCCGGCAGTAATACTTCCTGATGGAAACCTGCCACATATAAAATCCCCTCGGCACGATGCTCCATAAAGGTACGAATCAGTGGCTCCATCTGACCGGGCTGACCCGGCTTATTGTCGATGTCGGCAATCATCAAAATCTTGCCTTGTGCGCGAATCTGCTGCTGAATGCCCTTAATCAAGAACATATCCGGCATACCGTGTCCGCCCGTACTCTCGCCTGTCCGCGAAATGGCGCCGGTAATCAGACCGACCAATCCGGAACGGTGTGACCGCATAATCCGCGCCGCAGAAGACGGGATATAGCCCAAAGCAGCAATCGCTGTTTCTACTTTGGAACGGGTTTTATCACTGACCGGCGCATCGCCGTTAATCACCCGGCTGACCGTCTTGGGAGATACCCCGGCATAAGCAGCGACATCATAAATTGTAGCCATCTTACGGACCCGCCCCGACAAGATTTCAATAATGTTACATAGAATAACACAGCAGACATCGGTGTCATACCCCCTTTTTTACAGAAACTTGATGATAATCAACCGTTTCTATTGCATTTCGCATACATTTCTTAAACAAAACCGACCCTACCATCTCCCAAAAGTTGTCCAAATTTGTTAAACTACAAACAACTACAAAAAGCAGAAAATAGATACCCTGCTTGTTTACCGTTACATACTAAGGAAACGAAATGTCCGCATACTCAGACGCATGGCAGGCCTTGGAAGCCCATCATGCCGATACTCAACACGTTACCCTGCGCGAACGCTTCGCCGCAGATGCCGAACGTTTCAACAATATGCACGAAATTCTGCACGGTTTGTTATTTGATTACAGCAAAAACCGCCTAGATGAAAACACCCTTGATTTATTGTGCAAACTGGCCGAAGCAGCCGATTTGCCACAATATATGCAGGCCATGAGCAGCGGTGAAAAAATCAACACCAGCGAACACCGCGCCGTCCTCCACACTGCCCTGCGCCTGCCGGCCAATGCCCAACCCATTTACGTTGACGGCGAAAACATCGTGCCCAATGTTCATCACGAACTCAACCGCGCACTCGAGTTCGCACGCCAACTTTTAGACGGCACGCACGCAGGCATTACCGGCAAACCGATTACCGACTTGGTTCACATCGGTATCGGCGGTTCCGATTTGGGCCCGCGCATGGCCACACAGGCGCTGCAGCCTTATTGGCAAAACATCCGCGTCCACTTTGTCAGCAATTCCGATGATGCCGACTTGACCCAAACCCTTCTCGGCCTCAACCCCGAAACCACCGTATTCAGCATTGCCAGCAAATCGTTCCGCACACCGGAAACCCTGCTCAATGCCTATGCGGCGCGTACTTGGTATCGCGATGCAGGTTTGCCCGATTCCGGCATCTACCGCCACTTCTGCGCCATTTCTGCCGATGTGGCCGCCGCCCAAAACTTCGGCATCTCCCCCGACAAAGTCTTCGCCATGTCCGACTGGGTCGGCGGCCGCTATTCTGTCTGGTCGCCCATCGGCCTGCCATTGATGGTTGCCGTCGGAGAAAAAGCATTCCGCAAAATGCTGGCTGGCGCACACGCGATGGATACCCACTTCTTCGAAACGCCATTCCGCCACAACATTCCCGTCCTGATGGCGCTCATCAACGTTTGGTACAACAACTTCCAACATTCAGACGGCCAAACCGTTGTCCCATACAGCCACAACATGCGCCTCTTCACACCATGGCTCAACCAGCTCGATATGGAAAGCCTCGGCAAACAGCGTACTTCAGACGGCCAACCCGTTTCCTGCACCACTGGCGGCATTGTCTTCGGCGATGAAGGCGTCAACTGCCAACATGCCTACTTCCAGCTTCTGCACCAAGGCACGCGTCTGATTCCCGTCGACTTCATCGTCCCCATGACCACAGTCTACGGCAACCACCGCCAACACCGCTTTACCGTTGCCAATGCCTTCGCCCAAGCCGAAGCGCTGATGAAAGGCAAAACCTTAGACGAAGTGCAAATCGAATTGGCCGCCCTACCCCAAGACGAACGCGACCGCCTTGCACCGCAAAAAGAATTCCCCGGCAACCGTCCGAGCAACAGCCTGCTCATCGACAGCCTGACACCTTTCAACCTCGGCATGCTGATGGCTGCTTACGAACATCGTACTTTCGTTCAAGGCGTGATTTGGCGTATCAACCCCTTCGACCAATGGGGCGTGGAATACGGTAAAGAGCTGGCCAAAACCATCGAACCCGAACTCGAACGCGGCACGCCTGCACACGACAGCTCCACCAACGGTCTGATCGCCTTCTACCGCAACTGCAACGCAAGATCGAAGGCCGTCTGAAAATAAAATGCCCGTAAGACAAGCATATCTGCCTGTCTTACGGGCATTTCAAAACCTAATCGGCGGTAAGAATGAACCGTTAAAGCACCGCACTTTTAGACAAAAGTAGCTAGATTTTGATATAAAAAAAGGCTAAATCGATAATGACTTAGCCTTTTTCATCAGACTTGATTAGTTGTTTGTTGTTAATGCGCCTAAATCTTTATCAACTAAGAACAAACCTTTACCATCTTCACCAAGAAGATTTAATTTATCCAAAATTCCACTGAATAATTTTTCTTCTTCATGTTGTTCAGCCACATACCATTGTAAGAAGTTAAAGGCAGAGTAGTCTTTCTCTTCAAAAGTTCTACCAACTAATTCATTGATTTTAGAGGTAATTAACTTTTCATGTTCATAAGTTAATTCAAGTACTTGTTTCAATGATGAAAATTGATGAGGTGGTTCATCAATTTGTGTGATGATAGCCAATGCGCCGGTCTCATTTAAATAAGTGAAGAGTTTACGCATATGCTGCATTTCCTCAGCCGCATGCTCTGATAAAAATTTTGCAGCTCCTTCGAAACCTTGTTGTTCGCACCAGGCGCTCATTTGTAAATATAAGTTAGAAGAATAAAACTCTAAATTCATTTGATCATTTAATAGTTTAATCACGCTATTTGATAACATTTTATTTCTCCTATTCTTATAAAGTTTTTAATTCACGATCAATGTAGTAGAGTGCTGTACCACTTTCACCAAGAAGTTTGAATTTATCAACAATACTGTTAAATAATTTTTCTTCTTCATGCTGTTCAGCTACATACCATTGTAAGAAGTTAAAAGTAGAGTAATCCTTTTCTGCAAAAGTACTCTCAACTAACTCATTAATTTTAGATGTCACTAGTTTTTCGTGTTCAAGTGTTGTTTCAAAAACTTCTTTTAATGAAGCGTAATCGTGTTTAGGGGCGTCAATTTTACCTAACAAAGGCATTCCACTGGTTTCGCTCACATAAGTAAACAACTTTTGCATATGTTCCAATTCTTCATCGGCATGACGAAGTAAAAATGCTGCAGCGCCTTCATAACCATGTTTATGGCACCATGCACTCATTTGCAAATAGACATTTGATGAATACAACTCGAGATTAATTTGTTCGTTTAATTTTGCTGTAATTGACTTACTTAGCATAACTAACTCCTTTTCTTAATGCGGTTAATAGATGTATCACAATACAAAATTTGTATTTGCGGATGAATTTTACTAATTTTATTGAGAATAGTCAATTTTATTTTATCAATTTTTATTGTAACCCATTAATTTAAAAGGATTTTATAAATAAATCATTCTCATTTGGTTCCATTTAATGAAATGAGTTATCAATATCGCCTTTGCCTAAATTCTCTAGAGAAATGATGAGGTGTTGGAAGGAGAATCGTAGATTTCCAAAGTTTTTTGCTCTCACTTATCAACTCCAAAATACTGGATAAATAGAAAACATGAAAATTCAATGTTTTTTATAGAATTACGCATCAAAGCGATATAGTTTCAAAGTAGGTTATCCTTAATATTTGAATGTGACAATTACCATTTATTATTTAACATAATATACATATTGTTGAAAAATCTACTGGTTAACTTCAATCAGGGAAAGCATGAAGAAGTTAGGAAGTTGGTTGGAAAGTTGATTAGGGTAGATTTTATTCAAATGAAAGACTAGGCTATGAAATCAAAATTTGTGTATAAGTTACTGGTAATTTCAAAGTACCTGTACATTTTAATTTGTATATCAATACCAATCGTTTTTATTTATGAAAGCTACCAAGGAGATAATGTTGATTTTATGATTTATATTCATGCTTTTATTATTTTTTCCATATTGGGTGTATTGACTCAATATTCTACATCTAATTTTTTTGAAAAGGAAAAATAACATGATTGAACTATCCATTGAGGATCTGGAACTAATTTATGGAGGAGGCTTAGGAGAGAGAATCCTTCAAGGAGGAGCAAATGGTGCATAAATAGGAGGATCAATTGGTGCAGGTATTGGTCTGGGTGTCGGTATAGCTTTTGGCAGTATTCCTGCCGGACCAGCTATTATGGTCGGTGGCACAATTGGTGCTGCTGTTGGTGCTGCAACTGGTATGGGTGTTGCAGCATATGAGTATTACCAAGAAACTCAGCCTAAAGGGACAGTAACGGTCGGTCCGATTTCTGCTTTTGCTGTGGACAAATCAGGAAACGGCTACACTGACGGCACAAATTACCACTGATATTTCTCATCGTTCAAACGATCTCTAGGGGTCGTCTGAAACTTTCTTAACTTCAATTTTATGAATACACCCAAGCAACCCTTCTTCCGTCCTGAAGTCTCCGTTGCCCGCCAAACCAGTTGTTCCAACAAAAGGCCGTCTGAAACTTAATTTGTCAAAGTTTCAGACGGCCTTTATTCAATAAAGATAGCAGAAGCTCATTCGCCATATCCCCCATCTTTGCTACAATATCCTTTTTCCTTTTTTATTGATTCCACTATGACCACCGCACCCCAAACCAGCACTTGGCGCAAGATTTTCTCGCGCAGTATGCTGATTTGTATCTTTACAGGCTTCACTTCGGGGCTGCCGCTTTATTTTCTGATCAACCTTATTCCTGCATGGTTGCGCAGCGAACATGTCGATTTGAAAACCATCGGCCTGATGGCACTTATCGGGCTGCCTTTCACTTGGAAATTTATCTGGTCTCCCGTCATTGATTTGGTCAGATTACCTTTTTTAGGACGGCGACGCGGTTGGATGCTGGTTACGCAAATTGGTTTGCTGCTGACCTTGCTCATTTACGCCTTCCTAAATCCTGCTCAGTATTTATATGTAATTATGGGCTTATCGTTGGTGGTCGCCTTTTTCTCTGCCAGCCAAGATATTGTATTGGATGCATTTCGCCGCGAAATTTTGTCAGATGAAGAATTAGGCTTGGGCAACTCCATCCACGTCAATGCCTACCGTATCGCCGCTTTGGTACCTGGTTCGCTCAGCTTGATTTTGGCCGACTTGATGCCTTGGCACAACGTATTCATCATTACTGCACTATTTATGCTGCCAGGTCTGCTGATGACCCTGTTTTTAGCTAAAGAGCCTGATATTCCAACATCTATGTCGCGTACATTTGCCCAAACAGTCTCTGACCCTTTCAGCGAGTTCTTCTCCCGCAAAGGAATCAAACAGGCCATCTTGGTATTGCTGTTTATCTTTCTCTATAAACTGGGCGACAGCATGGCAACGTCTCTGGCAACGCCGTTTTATCTGGACATGGGCTTCAGCAAAACCGACATCGGCCTCATTGCCAAAAATGCCGGCCTGTGGCCTGCTGTCATTGCCGGTATTGTAGGCGGTATTTGGATGATAAAGCTCGGCATCAACAGGGCATTATGGGTTTTCGGTGTAGCCCAATGGGTAACGATTCTAGGCTTTGCTTGGCTGGCAAATTTTGGCAAGTTTGAAACCATCACCCTGGCAGAGCAAATGATGCTTGCGGCCGTGATTGGTGCAGAAGCAGCGGGTGTAGGTCTGGGTACGGCGGCGTTTGTTGCCTATATGGCTCGTGAAACCAATCCTGCATTTACGGCCACACAATTAGCCCTCTTTACCAGCCTGTCAGCCGTTCCACGTACATTTATCAATGCTTCGGCAGGTTATCTGATTGAAGCGATGGGTTACTTTAATTTCTACTGGCTGTGTTTCGCTTTGGGCATACCGGGCATGTTGCTGCTGTTTAAAGTGGCACCATGGAATGGCGAAAAAGTGAGTAACTAGATTGCCAGTCACATCTAGTAAAACAAAAGGCCGTCTGAATGTTCAGACGGCCTTTATCATACAAAAATTTTATTCTGCTTCAGGTTTGACAGTACTGCGGACATCACCGCTTTTTTCTTTATGTTTCAAAACAGCGCGGTCGAGTTTGTCCATCAAAACATCAATCGCGGCATACATATCCTGTTCAATCGCTTCAACGTGCAAATCTTTACCTGCCAGATGCGCATCGGCTTCGGCTTTTTGATTGACTTTTTCCACCGAGAGCGTAATGGTCACAGAGATGATGTTGTCGGCGTGGCGATTGATTCGTGCCAACTTATCGGAAACATAGTTTTTGATGGCTTCGGTAACATCAAAATTCAGACCGGTGATTTTCAGATTCATGATACAGCTCCTTCGGTTGATTAGTCCGTCAAAACGGATCGGAATATATCTACTCGGTAAATTTTCGTTTGTGTGCCGGTGGGATGTCTAATGATTCTCTATATTTAGCGACTGTACGTCTGGCAATTTCAATGCCGCGTTGTTTTAATAATTTGACGAGGGTCTCGTCCGAATAGGGTTTGCTGCTGTCTTCGCTTTCAATCAGCTGGCTTAATACGGCTTTGATTGCACCTTGGCTGAACCCTTCGCCGTCATCGTCGGCATTAACTGCCTGTGTGAAGAAATAGCGTAACGCAAACAGACCGCGCGGGCAAGACAAATATTTCTGATTGGCAGCGCGCGAGATGGTACTTTCCGCCAAACCCAATTCGGCGGCGGCATCTTTCATCAGCATGGGCGACAGGCCGATTTCTCCGAAAATGAAAAAATCTTCCTGATTTTTGACGATATACTCGGCAAGGCGGAGAACCGTACTTTTACGCAGCTCCAAAGAATCAATGCGCTGCTTGGCTTCGTTGATTTTTTCCTTCCACTCCGGTACGCCCTCTTCCGCTGATTTCATCAGGTCGCAATATTCCTGATTGAGCTGCAGCTTCGGCCAAGCTGCCTCATTGCTGATGACTTCCCAGCCGCCCTTGCCCTCTTTGACCCAAACGTCAGGCTGAATATAAGGCGTGGGCGTGGCAGAGGCAAAGCCGTAGGCCGGATAGGGATTGAGCTTGGCAATCATATCAAGCGCGGCTTCTATGGTTTCGCTGTCGGTATCGGGATAGAGTTTGCGGAAACGCAAAACGTTTTGTTTGCGGTTCTTGCCTAAATCTTGAAGCGAACTTTGCACCAAATGCGCGGCCATTTGTCGGGCGGGAGAAGCCGGCAAACGCATCAGCTGCAACATGAGCGACTCGGTCAAATCGGCCGCCGCCACACCAGGCGGATCAAAGGTTTGCAATACATCTAACGCATTTTGCAGGGCCTCTTCTTCCAGCATCCATTCTAACGGCGTGTGGTCGATGATTTCTTCGAGGCTGTCGGTAAGGTAGCCTTGTTCGTCCAAAAAATCAATCAAGACGTGAACATAAGCCGCTTCCATTTGCGAGAGCGGATGCTCGCACACTTGGGCATGCAGATAGTGTTTGAAATCCTCTTCTTCGGCGATGTTGCTCCAAATATCTTCAGCATCGTCGCCGCTCAACTGCTGACCTGCGCGCGGCATGGTAACGGCACGATTGAGCCCGCTATCGGCAAACTCATCGGTTTCCGGACGCTCAAGCAGAGGATTGTCTAACAACCAGTCTTCCACTTCGCGCTCAAGCTCAAGACCCGACATCTGCAAGATGCGCAAAGACTGCTGCAGCCGCTGGTTGAGCTGCTGGGTCTGTTTGAGTTTAAGGACGAGTGAAGACATAATGTTTGATAGTTAATTTGTTTTATGGATTTCAGACGGCCTGTATCTGACGGGCCGTCTGAAAGTATCGGATATATTGTTTATATATTGGATGATTATTTCAATATATTATTCTTTTATCAACCGATAAATGAATTATTCAACATCAGTGATCTGCTAAAGAAAATAAGATAGGCACACTAACCAATGTAGCAACAGGCTTCCCATGATATGTGCTGGGCTGAAATTTTGTCTTCAAAACTGCTTTTCTTCCTGCTGTATCTAGACGTGGGGACCCGCTACTCTTTTTTACCCATACAAATGCTTTGCCATCTACATTGACAAAGACTTTTAATACCACAGTCCCTTCCTCCCCATTCTCTGCAGAAAGCGATGGATAAGGTGGGGGAGCAACTTGGATAGGTTTCGTCTTTATCTCTTCTTTGAATTCATTTGGCACAGTATAAAAGAATCTGAATTTTTTAAGGCTTTCCAGTGTTTTACAATCTTCTTGTTGGCTTGTTTGATTATAAGTACACTCTTTATAAGGCTCGACTTGTTTTGGCAAACCTTCTTCTTGAGCAAGTTTCAACAACTCCAACGCATCCACTTCCCAATGGAGACTTTTTACCAATTTACCTTCTTTATCCACGGTAGCTGTCGCCGTTACGATACCGGTTATCGGATTACCATTTTTGTCTATCACGCCTTGGTGCACACCCATATTCTGCCATGACTGTTCAGGCATAGCATGCACGGTGGTAGCTGCCAAAACGGCAAAGGCAAACAAAAAAATTCGTTTCAACACAGATGCACCTTTTCAGACGGCCTAAACTTAATATTTGAAATTTTCACCCAAGTAAACCGAACGGACTTGTTCATTGTTGACCAAGTCGTCCGGTTTGCCCGAAGCCAATACCGTACCGTCGCTGATGATGTAGGCACGGTCGCAGATGCTGAGGGTTTCGCGCACGTTGTGGTCGGTAATCAATACGCCGATACCGCGTGATTTGAGAAACTCAATGATTTTCTGAATATCGATGACGGCAATCGGGTCAACGCCGGCAAAAGGTTCGTCCAGCAAAATGAAACGCGGCTGCATGGCAAGCACGCGCGCGATTTCGACACGGCGGCGTTCGCCACCGGACAAGGATGGCGCAGGATTGTTGCGCAGGCGTTCGATGTTCAAATCGGCCAACAGTTTTTCAAGTTCGGCATCGATGCGGCTTTTGTCCTTCATGCTGATTTCCAAAATGGCGCGGATATTTTGTTCCACGGTCATTTTGCGGAAAATCGAGGCTTCCTGCGGCAGATAGCCGACGCCGAGGCGGGCGCGTTCGTGAATGGGCAGGTGACGCAATTCTTGTCCATCCAGCATCACGCTGCCTGCATCGGCGGCAATCAGGCCGACAATCATGTAAAAGCTGGTGGTCTTACCCGCGCCGTTGGGACCGAGCAGGCCGATGACTTCGCCGCTTTCGATTTCCAGGGAAAAGCTTTTGACGACTTGGCGTTTTTTGAAACTTTTTTGCAGGTTTTGAACCACAAGACGGCTGTTGTTTGCGCTCATATTCTGTTGACTTTCGATATTGACCTCAGGCCGTCTGAACCTTTTTCAGACGGCCTTTTTGTGTGTTTTTTTATTTGTTTTTCTGCGTGCTGGACGGCTGGATGACAACGCTGACGCGGCCGGATTTGGCGGCGGATTTCACACCGGATTTGGCGCTGCCGTTGATGGTGTAAACCTCGGTTTTGGTGTTGTAAGTGATGACCGCACCTTCAGCCACATCGCCGCCGCGCTGTACTTTGGCATTGCCGATCAGAGTAACCAGACTGGCTGCGGAAGAATACGTGACGGTATTGGCTTGGCCGTTGACCACGCCTTTGCCGCCGTCCAACTCTTGGCTGAATTTGACGGGCGAGCCGGTTGCTTTCATCAACTGCTCGCTTTTGTCGTTGCGCGAAACGGTTACGCTGCCGGCGCGGATATTGAGCGTGCCTTGTTTGATGATGACGTTGCCGGAAAAAGTGGTGCTTTGGTTGTTTTGGTCAAGCGAGCCTTGGTCGGCTTCGATTTGAATCGGCTGCTTACTGTCGCTTTGCAGGGCAAAGGCCGGGCTGGCGGCAAAAACGGCAACAAGGGCTAAGGTTTTACAAATTTTTTGTATCATAAATTGTGGCTTTCACTTTGGAAGGGAAATTCAGCAAACCGGTTTTGTGGTCATAAGTCATGCCGTTTGCCTGACCGCCGGACTGTCCGTATTGGAAAGTAACGGGGCTGTCGGTATGGGCGTATTGCGCTTCGGTATCGACATTCAAACGCTCGGTTTTGACGATGCCGGCCAAACGCTTGGCATCTGCCGCTTTGTTTAAGACAACATTTTGTTCAAAAACGACTTTTTTGCTTTGAATATTGTACGCGGCCTTGTCGCTGCCGACTTCGTACAACAGGTTGCCGTCGCGGTAAAACGAAAGATGCGGTTTGTTCAAATGCACGTCCGCGCTATTCGGATATTGGACGGCATCGACCGCGCTCAGATTTTCTTTCAGACGGCCTTCTTGGTCAAAACGTTTGCCGTTGATGCCTTTCATCGAATATTGCGGCTCATTCGGATTGAGGACGACTTCTTCGACCTGCACTTCGCTGATGCGGCCGAGCCACGCCGCCAATGCGCCGAGTGAAACGGCCAACACCAGCGGAAAGGCGATTCCGTAACGCCATCTGATTTTCATCGTACATACTCTTTCAAAGCAGGTTCAAGCGTACCTTGCACCTGCATAATCAAATCGCACACTTCACGCACCGCGCCTGCGCCGCCGGAACGTCGGGTTACATAATGGGCGTATTGCAAAGTAAACCAATGCGCTTCAGGGACAGCGACCGCCAATCCGCAGCGTACCATCACGGGCAAATCGACAACATCGTCGCCGACAAAGGCGCACTCATGCTCCTCCACACCTGCCTGTTCGCGTAATTGAGCGTAGGCGGCACGTTTGTCGTGAATGCCTTTGAAGTAATAGTTGATGCCGAGCTGCTTCACGCGGATACCGACGGAAGGCGCATCGCGGCCGGTAATAATCGCCGTTTGCACGCCGCTGGCCTGAAGCATTTTCAAACCGTGTCCGTCCAAAGTGTGGAACGATTTGATTTCTTCGCCGTTGTCGCGAATAAAAATGCGGCCGTCGGTCAAAACGCCGTCCACATCCAGTATCAGCAGTTTGATACCTAAAGCGCGTTGTTGCAGGTCGGAAGAGAGGTTTTGCATAAGGTTTCCTTATTTCAGACGGCCTATTCTAGCATAAGGCCGTCTGAAAACGTTTTTGCCGTCGTTTCAGACAATTCGTGCCATCAATAAATCGTGCATGTTCAGCGCGCCAATCAGTACGCCGTTTTCTTCAACCACCAGCAAACCGTTCACATGACCACTTTGCATGGCTTTCAAAGCTTCAGTGGCGAGACGGTCGGCGGAGATGGTTTTCGGCGAAACGTGCATAATATCGTCCACTTTCAAACCGGCAAAGCTGTCGCGTTCTTGAAACAGACGGCGCAAGTCGCCATCGGTAAATACGCCTTTCAGACGGCCTTCTACATCGGTTACCGCCAACATGCCCAAGCCTTTTTCACTCATGCGGACAATGGCTTCTTTCAACGGCGTGCCCAACAAAACGGCTGGCAGGGCTTCGTCTTTGTGCATAATATCCGCCACGCGCAGCAGCAGGCGTTTGCCCAAGCTGCCGGCCGGATGGCTCAACGCGAAATCGTCGGGCGTAAACGCGCGTGCCTGCAGCAATACTACCGCCAGCGCATCGCCCAACGCCATTACGGCGGTCGTGCTGGAAGTCGGTGCAAGGCCGAGCGGACAAGCTTCTTTGGAAACAGCCGCGGTAATATGGATATCGGCATGACGAGCCATGGTCGAAGTCGGATGGGCAGTGATACAAATAAGCGTGATGTTTTTGCGTTTCAACGCCGGAATAATCGCTGCAATTTCATCGCTTTCGCCGGAGTTGGAAATGGCAACCACGACATCGTGGTCCACAATCATGCCTAAATCGCCGTGCGCCGCTTCGGCAGGATGAACGAAAAACGCAGGCGTGCCCGTCGAAGCCATGGTTGCCGCCATTTTACGGCCGATGTGTCCGGACTTGCCCATGCCGGTAATGACAACCCTGCCCTTGCAGTGCAACAACGCTTCCGCCGCACGGACAAAATCATGGTCCAAAGCCGCCGCGATTTCACGCAAACCTTCGGCTTCCGTATCCAATACATCGCGCGCCCAGTCGAGATAAAGTGTGTTTTCCGCCATCAAAGCCACCTTTCGTGCTTGAATTTAGGTTTGTTTTGCCCAAATTAATCGGCTGTAAACTGTTCAAATTCATCGAATTGGCGTAGCATTACCGCCACTTCACAAACAAACCTATTATGTAAAAGGAATCAGAGATGACTATTTTATCGGACGTTAAAGCATTAGGACAACAAATCTGGTTGGACAATCTCTCCCGTTCGCTGGTACAAAGCGGCGAATTGGCAGAAATGCTGAAACAAGGTGTATGCGGCGTCACTTCCAATCCTGCCATTTTCCAAAAAGCCTTTGCCGGAGACGCGCTGTACGCCGATGAAGTAGCCGCGCTCAAACAGCAAGACCTGACGCCAAAACAACGCTACGAAACCATGGCGGTTGCCGATGTGCAAGCCGCTTGCGACGTGTGCCTTGCCGAACACGAATCCACCGGCGGCAAAACAGGCTTCGTCAGCCTCGAAGTTTCGCCTGAATTGTCCAAAAACGCACAAGGCACGGTTGAAGAAGCGCGCCGCCTGCACGCCGCCATCGGTCGTAAAAATGTCATGATTAAAGTACCGGCAACCGACGAAGGCATCGAAGCACTTGAAACCCTTGTTTCAGACGGCATCAGCGTCAACCTGACCCTGCTCTTCTCCCGCGCCCAAACCCTCAAAGCCTATGCGGCCTACGCGCGCGGCATTGCCAAACGTTTGGAGGCAGGACATGACGTTTCCCATATCCAAGTTGTCGCCAGCTTCTTTATTTCCCGTGTCGATGCCGCATTGGACGCCACTCTGCCCGACCACCTCAAAGGCAAAGTTGCCATTGCGCTGGCCAAAGCCGCCTATCAAGATTGGGCGCAATACTTCGGCAGCAGCGAATTTGCCGCACTTGCCAAAAAAGGTGCCAACCGCGTCCAACTTCTGTGGGCATCTACCGGCGTAAAAAACCCTGCCTATCCTGACACTTTGTACGTTGACAGCCTGATTGGCGCCCATACCGTCAACACCGTTCCCGATGCCACACTTAAAGCCTTTATCGACCACGGTACCGCCAAAGCCACTTTGACCGAAGGTGTGGACGAAGCCCAAGCACAGCTCGCCGAAACCGCCCAACTCGGCATTGATGTTGAAACTTTGGCAACTCGTTTGCAAGAAGACGGTTTGAAACAATTTGAAGACGCTTTCGCCAAACTACTGGCTCCCTTGGCTTAAGCGGATTGAACGGACGGCCGAGAAACTTAAATCATTTTGAAAAGTCTCAGGCCGTCTGAAAACCAAATTCGGGCGTGTACGGCACGCCCTTTTCTATCACGATTTGAACACCGCGCAGGCATACTACCCCTGCCCTACAAAACCACCCTGCCATGTATATAGGACGTTTCGCCCCCAGCCCTACCGGCCTGCTTCATATCGGCTCCCTACTGACCGCCGTCGCCTCCTATGCCGACGCGCGCGCTCATCAGGGCAAATGGCTGATCCGCATTGAAGACCTTGATCCCCCGCGCGAAATGCCCGGCGCTGCTGCCGACATTTTGCGCACGCTCGAAGCTTTCGGTTTTGAGTGGGATGGCGAAGTCGCCTATCAAAGCCGCCGTTACGACCTATATCAAGACACCCTCGACCGCCTCAAAGCCGCCGAGCTGGTGTATCCCTGCTATTGCAGCCGCAAAGACTGGCAGGCGGCGGCAACACATGGCGCAGATGGATTTGTATATAACAGCCGTTGCCGCAATCCTCAGCAAAGACCCGATACGCAAAACAAAACTCCGGCATGGCGCATTCAAGTTCCCGATCGCGTAATCGGTTTTTCAGACGGCATTGTTGGACATTACGCACAAAATCTGGCACACGATATCGGCGATTTTGTCCTGCTTCGTGCCGACGGCTATTGGGCATATCAGCTTGCCGTGGTTGCCGATGATGCCGATCAAGGCATAACGCATATTGTCCGCGGTCAGGACTTGCTCGTTTCCACGCCGCGCCAAATCTACCTGCAACAATGCCTCGGCATTCCCACACCGGCCTACGCCCATCTTCCCCTATTGACCAATAAACAAGGACAAAAATGGTCGAAACAAACCCTTGCCCCGGCTTTGGATTTGAATCAAAAAGAACAACTCTTACGCCAAGTCCTAACCTATCTCAACCTACCCGATGCACCTACCGTGAACCATCCTCAAGAATTGCTCGATTGGGCGGTGGTACACTGGCAAATGGACAAAACCCCCAAATCATCCATTATCACGGACTGAATTAGCATGATTACAACAAAATTACTCTAGGTATTACAATATTTCATAAAATTATGTAAGTAATCTTCCGATTCATCCCAAACCATGCCCAAGAAGCGAAGAAATCATGTATATTTCAAAAATTTCCTAAAATTGTCACAAACTGATAATTTCAAGGTTGTAACAACATACGGCTGACGCGTTATTGAGGATGACAAAGCGCGGCAGATCTCCCACGATACAACAAAAAGAATACCGCTATGCCAAGTGCCATTATTGTAGAAGACGAAGTATTAGCAGCAGAACGCTTACGTGTATTATTGGAAGAGTGCAATGTCGTACTGCTCAACGTCTTTCACCATGCCATGCCAGCATTGGAGTGGCTGAGCGTCCACGAAGTCGACATCGTCTTTGCCGACATCGGCATGCCGGAAATCGACGGTCTCGAATTTGTCGAACGCATTAAGCGTACCGCCAAACGCCAGCCGGAAATTGTATTCACCACAGCCTACGAAGAACACGCCCTGCGCGCGTTTGAGCTGGCTGCCGCAGACTATCTGCTCAAACCGATCAAAATGACCCGCCTGCAAACCGCGCTTGACCGCATCATCGAGAAAAACCGCGAAAAAGCAGACAGTTTCACCCATTTCAAAGTCTACAACCGCGAACGCATGGTTGAAATCCCATGGCAACAGGCGCGTTACCTGATGGCGGAACACAAAACCGTCTATCTGTTTACCGGCGACGGCCACAGCTACGAATTACCGAAAACATTGGTTTACTGGGAAGAATTGCTGGGCGACAAAGTCATCCGCATCCACCGCAATGCCCTCGTCTTCCGCCACACCCTCGACAGCCTGATTCGACTGGACGATGACGAAAACGACGAATCCGCATCCACATGGGGTGCTAAAATTCTTGATATTCCGACCCCGCTGCCCGTCAGCCGCCGACAACTGTCCACCCTGAGAAAAATCATTAAGAACAGCATCTAACAATGCGCTCCTTGATTAGCTCTTTTTAAATCAAAGGCCCTTGGATTCGGATTTCAAGTGCAACACTAGTGTATTAGTGGTTGGAACAGATTCAAGAATAAAACACTTG